>JBBTRV010000001.1:0-25217 GCA_038065035.1 Patescibacteria group bacterium
AACGGGCTGTAGTATACCGGCAGTATACATGTTTTGGGAACATGAGGACTGGGTTCAATTCCCAGCAGCCCGACCAAACAAAATTTGTCTTAATTTTATATCCGCGTAAATTTCCGCACGCGCGGAAATTTACGCGGATAACTATTTCTCATTTTCCAATAATAATTTGGAAATATAAATTATCCAATTTTCCGTCTTTTTCCGTTTTAACCGGCAAATTACTTTGATTTAAAACCGCGCTGACTTTTCCAAAAACCGCTTCAGTGGCATTGTAATAAACCGTGATGCCGGCGTAATCCCTTTTCTCGGCATTGCCGGTTTTGATATTTTCAATTCCGAATCCAGCCTCTTCAAATTTTTTTGCCCAATCAGCGGCTAATCCTTTAATATCTGTACCATTTAAAATTTCCAATTTTATGCTTGCAACATCAATATTCTCTGCTATTTTCGCAACTGGCTCCGTTAAAACGCCTTTCTCTTCCGGCTGGATATTTGATTGATTATTAACAACTCCCATATCTATCCCTAATCTCGGAGCTACATTTTTTAAGCCCTCAAAATCAATCGATAAAATATCAATATCAAGATTCGCCGGCGGAACAAAAGCGGCATTAATCGCTTTAACAACAATCGTGGAAACCCATATAAATAAAACAACTACTGCGCCGATAGCTAAAATAGTTGAAAACATATACAAAATCTCGCGCCGGTTATCTTTCTGCCACAAAAGTTTTATCTTCTCGATTATTTTTCTAAAAAATTGGTTTAGTTTTTCCATCCCCCCACCATTCAAGGATCTTATTTATAAATTTTAATAAATTTATAAATATAAATCCGATGAATTTTATTATATTTTACTATATTATTCCTCCTCCATCCAAAGATAATTTAAATTTATTTATAATTATCCTTGAAGGGTGGGGATTATTTTTCAATGAAAATTTTTCCGGACAAAATAATATTTGACTGATTATTAACGGAAGGAATCCCGCTTATGCCGAAAGAATCAACCTTTACCAAAAAAGGCGTTTTATTCAATTCTCTTAAAAAATTCCTTAATGTGCCGTAATTGCCGTTAAGCGTCGCTTCAAAAGCAACATAATCAAAGCCATTTTCATCAACCATTATCGCGCCGCTTGTTATTTTCGCGGAAATTTGATTGCCGGTACTCTCGCCAATCGATTTCAATTTTCCAATTATATCGTAAATATTATTTTCGGTCGGAAAAATTTTTTCCAATGCCGGTAGAAATTTTTCTGTTTTCACGAAATCATTTTGAAGGCTAACTGAATTTAACCGTTCCGCTTTGGCAATAGTTAAAAGCCTTCTTTTCTGGCCCGCCTCGCTTACCGCCGCATCAAGCATAGAAACAAGATAAGCAATCAAAATTGCTTCGACGATTAAAACAATCACGGTAATTACAAGCATCGTTAAAATTTTACTTTTAAAATTCATAATTGTTGTATAAAAATTTAGGATTTTTAATATTTGCCTTGACGCTAAAATCAATATCTTTATCGCTTAAAAATAAAGAGAGTGGCAAAGCGCTTGTTTCAAAAACACTTGAATTACCGAGATGATTTTTCAATGCCACCAAAATTTCCCGAGTGGCAGCTACTCCCAATAATGAAAATTCTCCGCTGCTATTAGCGCCGATTCCCTTGATTAAACTAATGGGTATGCCGATATTGGTAAACCTATCAATTTCTCGAAAAATATTTTCCCAATTCGGAGTCGTAGCTCCAATCCCGGAAATCTTTGCTATTTTTTCATTTATCAGTATGGCTTTCCCCTTCACGGCAACTGTCTCAACTGGAAAATTCTGTTCTTTTTGTATCATTTCGTCGATATCAACAAACAAAGAATTTATCATTAAAAATACCCCTGATAACAAAATAATCAGAAACCCGCCAAATCCTATCAAAAACTTTTGAAAAAAATCAATCAGGGAAAAAAGCCGCTGTTGTTCATAAGCGAGCTCAGTGCCAATAGGCATTAAGCTTATAATAGTGTCTCTTCGCCGCGGTATCATCCCCCTTTTCACAGCGCCAACAGAAGATAAAAAACCAAAATCCCAATCGCGTTCTTGCGAAGGAAATTGAATATTAATCGCAATGCCGGAAATTTCTTTTTCTAAATAACTTTTAAACTCATTATTATTTAAAACAATTATTGAACTAATTGCTCTGTTTCTGCTACTATCCGCTCGCGCAAAATGAATTAATCGACGAACTATTTTAGAAGCTATCTTAAAAAAAGTATTTTCATCTTTATCTATTCTCTTTGGCAAATTAAATTGAAAATAAGGCTGTTGCCCATCATAAATAATAAAAATAAAATTATCTAAGTTGCAGATAACAACCATCACTATTTCATCGCTATCATTTAAAAACCGGCCCAAACTCAAAGCGTAGGTTTCCACCGCGATAACTGCTAATTTATTTTCTTCAAAAATTCTTAAATATGGATCAATCACTGCCTTATTTGCCGCCATCAAAATTATCTCCTTTTTATTGCTATTTTTACTAAACAACGGCATCCAATCAGCATAGACATCCTTCTCGGCAATCGGTAAAGCAACAACTGATAATTTCATAGACTCCTCGACCTGCTCTTCGCTGGCCGTCAATGGAAATTCAAATACCGACATAAAAGATTCGCTGGCCGGCAAAGAAACTATCAATGAATTAAAATTTCTTTCTCCTTCTTTTTTTATTTTTTTAATTCCTTCTTTAACGCCATCCAAACCGCCAGTTGTTAACGCAATTTTTTTATTAATAAGCAGACCATCTTCTCCGTAAAAAGACAAATAAATATCATTGCCGACAAAAGCCGCTCCGGCAACAGGACTAATCCGCCTTAAAAAAGAAACTATTTTTTGCCTTATTTTATTTAATCTGTTATTTGCCGCCATGATGTTTGAATTGCTTTGCCGTTTAAATCAAACGACACTATTACCTGAATTTTCGCAATAATGCTTTTAATTTGTCCGGAGGAAACTATTGTTTTAGGATTATCTCCGGAAACAGTTATTGAACTCGTTGCGTTGCCAACACTTAAGGAATAATCAGCGCAAGTGGGTGTTCCGCCCAAATTGCAATTCCTGTCCCGCACCACTCTTTTAAAAGCGTCTTTAGCGCCGGCTTCGGCCGCAAATAAGGCCTGCTTATTTTCCAATTCGCTATAGCTGATTAATCCTTCAATAAATCCGCTGCCTGCCGCGCCAAGCGCCGCTAATAAAATAACCATCGCAATAATTGAAATAATCGGCAAAGCCGCCACTCCTTTTTGACATTTAACATTTGACATTTTATCTCAATGACACCGTTATTTGCCTTGAATCGCTGATATCTAAATCGCTTCTTCCTTGACTATTATAAACCATTTTAATTTTTACTTGAAGCGTGCTTTTTGCTGGCGGAGGATTATCAATAATCGCAAATAAGCAATCGCCTGGAGTCGTAGTGGTGGCAATTACTTTATTAGTGGTAATAGCGGAAGTGCCCGAAGCATTGCTGAAATTCAGCGCATTGGCGCTGATAAAAAACGAAGAAGTGGCTGAACTAATCGCGCTTGTAGCGTTTATAATGTTATTAGGGCAAGATCCCGAAACGCTGATTACGCCTGCATCAAAAATCGTCTGCCTTATTTGTTCAGTGGCGAAACGCAAATTAGAAGATACTTCATATCGCGCGTTCGCCAAATCGCGACCGCGCATAGAAACAAAAAAAATTTCAATCATCACCAAAGCGATAACCGAAAAAACAGCAATATAAATTATAAGTTCTAATAATGAGACTCCTTTATTATAATAACTTTTATTTTTGAATTTTGAATTGTCATTTTGCATTTTGATTTTTGAATTTTAAATTAATTTATGGCGACCAATTTATTATAATATCGTCTATTTGTGGCGTAAAATCATAACTTGGAGGATTAGATTCCAATGTTGTTTTATATCTAAAATATCTTTTATTATTATGGTTGTTGTAACATTTAATCTCTTGCGGCGTTGGTGAAGATGGCAAGACAGAATTATAATAATAAACACTATTGTTACAGTCGGGCGCCGGACCAATGTAATCTGAACCAGTTTGTCCCCAACTACCATTAGTGCAGTCAGGAGAATTAGTGGCGCCATTAGAACAATTCGAAGTAGCGAGCTGAACTTTTATTTTCGTTCCAATAGGCGTAGTACCCGTAGCCATCAGCCAATTATAGCCAACTCCATTGGTCGCTCCAGTATCAAAAATCGGAGAAATAATGTCGCCAGTCGCCCAATAAGTTCCCCCGCCGCAAGAGGGTGGCCTATAACGATGAGTCTCGATCACCTTCACTCCCAGTCCGGAAATAGTAATATTAGTCGGAGTGATGTTTAAAGTGTAGCTATAAGAGCCAGCTGATGATGGATTGATTTTATTGGAATTATCTTTGTAAACTAATTCAAATGGCGTGGGAGCGGAAGCGACATCGGGAAAACTGAAAACTTTGGAAGTGGCAGAATCGCTGTCGATTTTGAATTCCAGAGAACCAGCGCCGCTTGAAGTGGCCACTCCGGAAACAATGAAGTAAACTGATTTTATCGGATTAGTGACGCCGGATAGGTTGTCACCGATGTAAAAACTAAACGGACTATTTAATGTTGAACTGATGGGAATATCTGAATCAACTGCGAAAAATTCATTAGTTTTTATTTTTTCATTGGCCGGCTGGCCGTCCGGACAGGAAATCGGCGCGTAACGATAAGTAGTTATCGCCTTCACCCCTAATCCGTAAATAGTGATATTGGTCGGAATAATATTCAAAGTGTAGCTATAAGAGCCAGCTGATGATGGATTGATTTTATTGGAATTATCTTTGTAAACTAATTCAAATGGCGTGGGAGCGGAAGCGACATCGGGAAAACTGAAAACTTTGGAAGTGGCAGAATCGCTGTCGATTTTGAATTCCAGAGAACCAGCGCCGCTTGAAGTGGCCACTCCGGAAACAATGAAGTAAACTGATTTTATCGGATTAGTAACACCGGACAAGTTGTCGCCGATGTAAATGCTGAACTGCTGATTAATTTGGCTGTTTACCGGCGTATTAGAATCAACCGCGTAAAATTCAACGCTCTTTATCTGGTCAACGGCAAAAACTTCGCTATTAATAAACAGCAGCGCCGAAATTATAAATAGCGCTATTGAAAAAAAAAGTAACAACGGATATTTTTTCATAAAACGTTAAATTTTACTCTCTGGCATTAATTCTTACCACCCCTTTGGAAGTTTTAACTCCCCAATACCATTGCTTGCCGTCAGGACCGTAAATCATTTCTACTGATATAATATCCTCGTTTTCATATCCCGGCACCTGATGGGCGCGATTTACCGCCTCTTTTGAAGAAATTATATTTTCCGGCAATTCGCCGCCGGTTCCAGTAAATATAATCTCTTCGGTTAAGGAAATCTCCCGATTACGAATAATAATATGATAACCTTTGTTTTTTAAACTTTTAGAAACAAATAATAAATCCCAATCATCAGCCCGGCCGTTTGGTCCTGTTTCTCCGGCTAAAGAATTAATTCTTGATAATTCTGCGTCTTTCTGCCATTCACGGGCTTTAAGCAAGGCAATATCATAAGCATTGCGATTAGTCATCAAATGCGCATCCGGCTCAATAACAACCTCTTTTCCTCCAAAAAATTTCTTTACTTCTAAAAAATCCAAAATACCGCTGATAAATAAAACAACAATTAAAATAATAATCGCGATTGCCGAATAAATTATTTTTTTATTTTTATTGAAAAATTCAGGCATTGAAAATTAATTGAAAATTTTTTATGGCGTATATTTATAAGTAATGACAATTCTGCTTGACACGACATAAGTATCAATGCTCGGAATAATATAAACAGCGTTTGGTGTCGGGTCGATATTAATATTTGCGCCGTCAATTTTATAAACGATTTTAAATAAATTTTTATTGGAAGCGATAGCGTAGGTCTTAGCTGTTTGCGAATTAACCCAAACTTGCACATTATTCGTGCCGCTAGTCAATGACAAGCCAGTTAATTCAAGAAAAGCGCTAGTGGTTGAAGCTGATGTTTCAGGCATAAAAATCGAAAAACTGCTTGAAGCAGTAGCGCCGGCGCTCACCACGCTCGTCGTTGCGTAAGCATAATAAACCGTTGTTTTCGCCGGCTGAGTAACGCTGCCGGTGGTAAAAGTATAATTAGAGCTGATCGCTTCATTACCGGCCGCGTCTTTTGAACGGACCCGATAATAATAAGTGGCGCCAGAATCCAAATTACTTAGATTAACCGTATGTGAAGTAACGGGATTGGAATCAAGAGTGGTGCAATCGTTATTTGTGGCGCAATCAGAAACAAAAGAGCCGGTTTTATTGTATTGCACCTGGCTGGTTGACTGTTCATCCGTGCTCCAAGTAATTGTCGCCGAATTAGTGCCAACATTGCTTGATTGGACATTGGAAATTACCGGCGCCGTCACATCTATTTTAAAATCTATTTCATTAATATCGCTAGTGCCGTAATAAACCCAATTAGAAGTTTCGCTAGTAGAATTATTTTTTGTTCTTGCCCGCCAATGCTTATTGCCGTCAGAAAGGCCGCTAACACTTACGGCCGTGGAAGTAGAGGTACAACCAGTACAAATTGGGCCGTCAATAATTCCAATACCGTCAAAAGCCGTGCCGGTCGGCTCAACTTCAACTTGCAAAAGCATATTAATACTTAACGAAGCAGTAGAAGTGGCCTTAAGCACAACAGTTGAAGAAGTGGCTGTTCCGCCGGCTGAAATAATAGTTACGCCATCCTGCTTATATTGGTTTAAATTAATCGGGTCATTGGGAATAGTGGAATTGACCGTAAACGCCTTAGTATTAGAATCATAAGTGGCATTTGTTCTTACTTTTGTCGGCTGACTGCCAGCTGGTATTCCGCTCGGAACTTTGACGCAAATTTCCGTATTAGTCCAAGCTGCGCCTGCGCCATTGCAAGCGCCGGCGCCGCCGGATTGATTGACAAAATCGCTGTCTAGCGCCTGGGTGGCGCCAAATTTCACGTTATTGCTCGCATCAGAACGATTAGGAGAAACCGGACAAGTTCCTGACTGGCAAAAATGATTGCCTAAAATTTGAATTACATCAGCCACAACGCCATTTGCCGGCGTATTAGAAATAATTCTCGGCATAATGCCAAAATTAGACTCAATATCTGTTTTTGCATCAGTATTTCTGTTTAAAGTAATTGAACCGCTGTAAACGCTATCCGGAATTGATGAAGGAGTAATCTCAACACAAACCGTATTGCCAGAATATCCAGAGGCAGACCAGCCAGCAACAGTACAGCTCCCTTCAACAATTGAATGAATAGTAAGATTTGCATTGCCAAAAGCCCCAGTAGAACTCACCGTACCCTGCGCTGAGCCAAAATGGTCGCCAGAAAGCATTACCAAGCCGTCAGCATCGCCAGCGTCATATTCCCGCGCCGCAGTAGCAGTCAAAGCAGTAATGTTGGGATAAATATAATAATTAATATCTGTAGCCGTGCCTTGGCTGCCGGAAACAACTTCCAATGAAGACGCTCCGCCTAAGGTCGCCAAAGTTGAAGAAACTGTCAGGCCAACAGAAATGTTTGACCAGGAACTGACGCTGGAATCAGCCACTGTTGCCGCTCCGCCAACTAAAAATCTTACGCAACCGGTATCCACCGCGCCCGCGCAATTCGCCCGCGAACCTCCTGGCGCCACTCCAAAGCCATAACCGGAAATCGTAATAGTCTCGCTTGACCGCGCGCCATCGCTTAATCCCGCGCCATAACTAACAGAGCTGACCTTTGGTAAAATCGTGGTCGTGCCTGCCATTGAAACCGGCGCGCCGGTAATTGTCGCCGACCCGCTAGATAATGTTACGTCGCCATTAGCGGCAATCTGAAAATTAACAGTCTGCCCGCCTTTAGGATAACTCGTAGTGCTGGAAGCGTTAAAACGAACGTAAAAATAATAAGTGGTGGCCGGAATTAATGCCAAAGAGCCGCTTACAGTCGCGGCCTCCGAAGTAAAGCTCGCCACTGTCGCGCCGTATTGGCCGGTAATGCCATTGGAATAATTACCGTCAGTGTCGTAAAAAAGCGCCAATTGAGACAAATCAGTTGTGGCATTAGCTGTGCCGGTTTCCGTAATTTTTATTGAACTGACGGTTACTGAAGTATTGGAAACTGATAAAGTCATCGCCGCGCAGGAAGCCGGACCGCTGCAAGAAGTTGTATTAGCGTAAACCGCACTATCTCCAGAATTAACAGTTGTTACTTTTGAGCCGGCAGTCACGCCGATGGTTAAAGTGTTGGTCGCTGGCGCGTCCCATTGATAGGTAATAATAAGATTGCCAGTAAAAATAGATGCCTGACTTCCAGAATAACAAGAAGTGTAGGTTTGCGCTTCGCTGTTAGTAACCACGCTCGTAACGTTTTTCCAAAGCATCACGCGCGTAATTTCGCTGTCAGTAACAGGAGTTGAAGTATTAGATGCCGTACAACTTCCAGTTGAAAGATTGACACCAAGTGTGCCGTTTGCAGTTGCGCTTGTATCTTTCGCATTGAGACGACTAGATGCGCCTCTAATAGTTATTGTGCCAGTTATTTCCGGAATTGACGGATTAATAGCGCCAGTGGCAGTGGTAAAAGTAGTCGCAGCGGCAGTAGTTTGCTGCGCCGCAAAAAGATTTTGAGTAACAAGATAACCTCCTGACTCTCCAGTATAAGTGTAGGTGATGACAAGCTCTCCGGACACAGCGCCGCGCGCGGTTCCTGACCACTGCGCCGTCATCTGCGCTGTTTTGCCGCTTGAAGCGGTTGCCGCTTGAAGTTCCGCGTATTCGGACGAGGGAATAATATAAATGAAATAGCCGTCGTCAGTCACGCCTTGCGTATCAGCCGCAAAAGCGTAGCCGCGCGCGCTTGATTCAGCGTTATTCCCCACCTTATGAGTGATATTCAGCGTTGAAGCGGTTGTTTGTCCGCCGGCGCTCGTATGCACCCGAAACCAGGCCTTTTTCACCGTTACCCCTGTTTCGGGAAAATAAACAGTTGGACCGACAAGCGCTGACTTGGTAAGACTGCCAATGGTTTGCACTTCACCGACTGGAAGCACGACTGTTCGCGTTTTGGTTGCCGCGGCATTGGCGTAAGTATAAGTAACATAATTCTCTCCGCCCATCACATAGGCGTTTGTTCCGTTGGTTGACATTTCCAGCGATTGCGCCGAATTATTCGCATATCCCGCCACACTGCCTTGCATCACATTAATCCAACCGCCGTTATTAGTAAGCGTTTCTTCAAAGTAAACAGCAGAAGTATTAGCGCCTCCGGGATTTCCGCCAATGTCGGAAATTGTTTGCCAATCTGTTGCGCTATTGGCATTTAAAGATGTTTGAAGAAAAAAGAATTGAGAAACTTGAGAGCTGATTTCCGGAATTTCCGCATTATAACTAAAAGCAGGACAATTGGAATCAATAGTGCAAGCGGCTTGAGTCGCGATTTTTGAACCAATATTCGTTCCGGAATCAAGCGGATAAATAACAGTGTTTGTTTGAGTCGCGGAAGTATCGTCATAAATATAAGTAATGACAAGCTTGGCGTTCGCGCCTTGCACATTGGCCGCAGCGGTTCCGTTGCAAGTAGCTGCATCAGTGCCGCTTGCGCCATCAAAGCAATATCCCACCTGAAAAGAAAACTGAGTTCCAGCACCGGTGTAAGCGGCTAAAGTCGCTTCTGAAGTTACGCTTGCGCGAAAACGGAGAGTTTGCGCTTCTGCTGAATTAGTGCCGAGTCCGGCTGTATTCATCATTATCGCCGGAGACGGCGTGCAAGGCGTTGGAGAACAAACGTCAAAATAAATGAGTCCTTCAGTGGATGTTAAAGCCGTGGTGCCCCCGACTTCCGCGGAAAGCTCAACATAAGCGTCTATAACATCGGCGCCTGACTCGGCAAGCTGGGCAGTTTGTGCGGCAAAATTATTTTGCGCGCCGACATTATCATTCGTGGCTGACCCAGCATCTTGGCCGGCGAAAAATTCCACGGTGCGCACACGCGTACCGGGATTGGCGCGCGCTGTCGGAACTTCAAAATTATCAACCACTTTGCGCGCTTTAGTGCTTAAATACAAACTGTCAACAATTTTGTTTTCAGCGATTTTTTCAAACACAAAAGTCACTGGAAATCCCGTAAGAACGATGTTTATTACAAGCCCGATAGTTGCCGCAATTTTGAATAGTTTTCTAATAGTTTGCCACATAATTATATGTTTTTTCGGAAATAGATTTCATAAGCTCTTTGACTTTTTCTCGATCTTCTGTTGTATTGCCTTTTTTCTGAATCATAACTGTTAATAAATACGGCCTGTTTGGAACATACGCAATACCGGAGTCGGCATACGCGGAAAACTGCTCATTTTCTCCAAATTTATGAGCAAAAAGAATATTATCCGGCAAGCCGCTTGAAAGATATTCTTGAAATGAAGAATCAGCGAGCCATTGAAGTATTTTTTGAGAATTATCCCGCTTTAAAAAACTTGAAACATACAGTGCGCGCGGCAATCGTGAATATTCTTTCGCGCTAACGCGGCCATCGGCTTTAAAAAGGTCATCAAGCCCTACTGCTTCAATAATGCCTGCGAGCTCATCCGACGTAATATTGCGAAGTAAAATCCTATAAGCCGTGTTGTCAGAATTGCTTAAAAGTTCCTGAAGGAGCGTTTCAATCGTAAAACGGGTTCCAATCGCGTTTTTGTAAAGAACCCCTGAATGCGTATCTTTGTCCTGTTCCATCATTACGAGTTCATTATCCAAAGACCATACGCCGTTTTCAACTTTTTTCATCACAACCATGGCAAGCGGAAGTTTCGCCAAGCTGGCCGGCCAGATATTTAAATCAGGATTAATGCTGATGTTTGCGCCGGTATTGAGATACTCAAAATAAAGAGAAATGAAATCAGAGCCTTCTTTAGCGACTAATTCGCGTAGCTCCTTCCGAAGCGATTCGATATTGGTAATAAAATGCTCTTGAGGGGTGAAATTTCGCGAAATATCAATCAGCGGATACCGCTTTTTAAAACTTTCCTGCACTCGCAGCGCTTTCCACAGCCATGCGCCTGTCGCCGTATTAGTCATAATCAAAACCGCCGCCAAAATTCCTAAAATCAAAACATATTTTTTATGTTTATTAAAATTCAATTGATCATTGTTTGAATAACTTTTAAGCATTTTTATTTTTCTTGCTTTATTTTCTTCCATTATACCACATCGCGCCTCCGCTTTTAACTATTTATTTGTGGATAAATCCCAGCAACGCATTAAAGATAAAAAAAGATAAAACTAAAAATAACTTCCCTATTTAATAGTCATTAATTTACATGGTCATTAATAACCAAATATTTTTAGTCAAATTACAGCTCGAGCTGTAATTTGACTAAAAATAAAAATAGGCAAAAACACTTAATATTAATAAAATAAACAAACAATATTAAATAAACTATCTAAATTCCTTCTTTAAATATTCGTTATTATTAAAATCTACCGTCTTAATCAAATAAATAAAATCTCTGATGCCCAATATTTCCGCAATCAGTTCTACCTCTTTTTCACAAAGATAAGGTAAAACAAAAACGCTTTCTTGCAATTGATAAAAACCCATCATTCTTAATTTTTTCCGGAAAATATCTCTCGTCCACCTATATTTATTCGGAATATCAAACATTACTATTCGCCAATAGCCGTCTTTCACCCGCTCCTGAATTATCAAATCATTGAACACTTGCTCCGCTGTTCTACACAAGCCTTTTTCCGTCAAAGCTAACTCAAAAACATTCCCGCTTGTCTTTCTTATTTTAATCAAACCTTGTTTTTTAAAATAATACTTATTTTTATTGAATTCATCTTTTTTAAAATATCGGCGCTGCTTAGTGATTTTCCCATAAGCGGCAAAGATATTCGGCGCCACCGCCGCCACCGTTAAAACTCCGCCAATTGCCAAAAACGCCAGCATGCTTTTCCCCGCAATAATACTAGCATCTTTCGCAAATTTAATAAGTTGTTTTTTTCTTGCTTCTTTTGCCAATGCTTTTTCTGATTCTTGCCATTCATTTTTTAATTGCGCGATAATCAAACCCTGATTTTTTAATAATGCTGATTTAAACTTATTTTCGCGCTTAATTTTCTTTTTATTCGCGTTCATTTTTAAAATTGACTTATTGTTTTTTTTATCCACTTTTATTTTTAGTCAAATTATAGCTCGAGCTATAATTTGACTAAAAATAAAACCCTTAAATCATAATTATAACCATATTACATCTCTACCCAGCCTTTAATGAAGTTATCCTTAATTACCTCTTCCAATTTTTCTTCGCCGAAATATTCAATAAAAATTTTATTCCACAAAGATTCCTGATGATGATAAAGATATTTTTCAAGTTCTTTTTCCCTTATTAAAGACATAATGGTGTCAACCAAATTAAAACTTACTAAGACATCAATGCCAGTCGCTGTTTTGAAATAATCGCCGACAAAATCCAAATCCTGCCAAAACATAAAATTAACATAAACATCTCGAAAAATTTTATTAATATTAGAAATCGCTTTTTCCGCCTTTATCCAATAAAGCGCTTCCGGAGAAATATGAGGCTCCATAAGACGCCAGTCATTTTCATCGTATTTCGCCAAATAACGAGGAAGAATAAGCCAACGCAATTTATCGGTGTCCGGCGGACGTTTTTCGATAATATCCACCCTGATAATTGAAGCTAAATTTTTACCGAAATTTTCCGGGTCTTGAATCAGCAATTTTTCAAAAAGTTCGGAATTGAATTTCACTTCGTAAAAATAATGGAGTGCTAAAGAAAACATCCTCGTTACTTCGCCTAAAATCCCAAGCTCAACAGGGACGACAAAAATAAATCCTAATTCTTTCAAATGAGAAATATTTTGATATCTTTTTTTCAAAAAATGCTGGGCAACGCCAACCCATTTCTGGCCTAAAGATCTCATTTCTATTTTCCGTTTTTCAAAATCAGTGGCTTTTAAATTAAGATATTGTTTAGAAAAAACATTATTAAACCATTCAGCGTCTTCAAAAAGCCGGATGGCAGCGTATATTTCAAAAATATCTTCGCGGCTAATCAATTCATTAACATCTTTATATCCTAAATAACTGATGATTTTTTTAGGCGGCTCGATTTTTAAAAACTCAACAGCTTTTTCTTTTTTCAGGAAGAATCCGTCAGGCAAAGAAACAAGTTCTTTTATTTTATCAAGAACAACATCAACGTCTTCTTTAAGCATAAATGACGGCTTCCCAAGCGCTTTAAATAATTGAAGGTCGTCTTCCCGAATTTTATCTATTAAAGATTTATAAATCTCTTCAGCTGAAATACCTTCATTCAAATTCTTCAATTGAAGCCGGTTTTTAATAAGCGCTTCATTTTCTTCAACAATTCTGTCGAAAACATCGTAACGATCCGTTAATTTTTCGGCTTTTTCAGACAGCTGTTCTATTATATTTTTATCAGTGCGTAAAATTTTTGAAATTTTTTGTATAGAAGACATTATTATTAAGAATAGCCGCTAATATTACGAATAATAAACAAACATGTTAAAATTCGTATGTTTTGCTTTGAATTTGTATATTCGTGATTACTCCCTTATTAATGGCACAAAAGTGAATCCAAAATACTCTCTTTTACTATATTCATTTTTATTTATTTTATCAATAGCCGCGATACTGTGTCCGATTGGGGCAACAATCCGGCCGCCGATTTTCAATTGCTTTTTCCATTCTTCCGGAATATCAGTTTCAGCCGCAGCTCCGGCAATAATCTTATCATAAGGCGCTTCTTTTTTGTATCCCTTCGATCCATCTCCTAAAACAATTTCAATAATGCCTTTTTCAATATAATTGTATTTAGAAATATTCTTTTCCGCCATTTCTTTCAATTCAGAAATTCTTTCTATGCTTATTATTTTGCCTCCGCCAGACAACCGCCCTTGGCGAACCTCGTCCCCAACGGGCGGATTTCCGACAATATAAGCCAAAAGACTGCTTACCCAGCCGCTGCCCGCGCCGATATCAAGAATTTTCTCGCCTTCTTTAGGCTGTAAAAGCTCAAGCATAAAAGCCACTGTTAATGGCTGAGAAATTGTCTGGCTAAAACCGATCGGCAAAGGTGCGTTAATATAAGCTTCATTTTTATATTCTTCAAGCATAAAATCAATTCTATCAATGTTTTTAAACGCTTCAATAATAGCCGGTGTTTTCAGATAACCATCTTCAATTAAAGAATTTATTAAGTTTTCCCACTCTAAGTTATCCACAGATTTTTGATTGACTAAAATACTTATAAGATTTATTATAATAAAAAATGCATAATTTTGCTAATTATTTATTGGCGAAATTTTTTAAAAGAGACTAAAAGCCTTTAATATTTTAGTCTCTTTTTTGTTCCTGGCCCTTAAAAACAAAATAAGAAAAATAAAGGAGGTGATTGAAGTGAAAGTAAAATGCCCTGTTTGCGAAAATAAGGAAGAATTTTTTTTAGAATTTTTCACCATCGAGATCCAGCAAGGTGGCAAAAATATTTATTGTCCTTATTGCCATTGGCTTTTATGGGTGCCGATAAACGGAAATCCGCATCCAGTTCCTTTAAATCCCCACCATCGCAGAACAACCCAGAAAAATTTTCGGCAGTTAGTAACTGAAATCTATTTAGGTAACTGAAAGGAGATAACGCGATGAGCAATTGGAATCACGAAAGGAAATGCATTGATTGCGGAACAATAACTAAGAAACGCAGACATATATCATGTCCTGCTTGCGGCGGAATTCTTAAACCACATTCCGAAATACCAAACGAGGAATTGTCTTCTTTAACTCGCGAACAAACCGCTGTTTTTATTTCTGATTTCTATTATTAAAGTTACGGTTGTAAATTTATATATCTTCTTGCCCCGTGGCCAAAAACCAAGGGGCATTTTTTTTGCGGGGGCACAAGGAATCGAACCCTGGTCTTTTCTTTTGGAGAGAAACGGTCTGCCACTGACCTATGCCCCCAAAAAGAAACTATTTATACTTTAGCTTCTTTGTGGATTGTGTGCTTCCTGCACCATCTGCAGTGTTTTTTAAGCTCCAGTTTTCGCTCAAGAGTTTTCTTTTTACGCGTATAATAATTATTCCGCTTACAAACCGAACACCTTAATTTTATTAAATTTTCCCTGAATTTTGATTTCGCCATAATTAAAATATTTAACCATTAAATTTGATAAAAAACAATATCTGAGCCGATGGTGGGAATCGAACCCACGACCTTTTTCTTACCAAGAAAATGTTCTACCACTGAACTACATCGGCACACTCAGAGCCACCTCCGAGACTTGAACTCGGGACCTTCGCTTTACAAAAGCGTTGCTCTGCCGCTGAGCTAAGGTGGCATTATTTATTTCATCAATGCTTCCATTTCTTCCAGCATCTTTTTCGGCTCGCCTTTGCCAAAACGCTCCCTGGCCGGCTTTAATAATTCAATCAGATATTCCGCGACAAAATTCTTTAAATCATTAGGATGAAGCTCTTTATTTTCAAATATTTTTTTCAATTCGTCAATGCCGCTGATCGCCAAATTGCCGCCATACTCCGACTTGCGAGAAATAACAATTTTCTCTTCCCGCGGAAAAAACAAATATTCTGTCCAGTCAATAATTGGATTAAATTCAACAATGCCTTCCGGACAAAACGCTTTTTTTATTTTTCGTCTTATTTCATCAGCGCTGTCATGAATAAAAACGCAGGTGTCTGGCTTTGATTTACTCATTTTCATCACCGTCTGGATTTCTTCTTTTTTGGCGCCGTCGGGAACCGGCCAAACCGCCGGCTTAGCCAAGCCGGAAATAAGATGAGTGTGTACCGCGATTGGTTTAATAATTTCTTTGCCAATCGTCAAGGGAGAAATTTTTAATTGTTTTGCCGCGTCTCGGGCGATAACATTGGCTTTTCGCTGATCTATACCAGCATGAGAAAAATGAAAACCGCCTACAAAAATATCCGCTACCTGCATTGCCGGGTAAAGCAATTTCGCGAAATCAACCTCCTCGCCTTCTTTCCTCCCCATTATCGTTATGCTTCTTTTCATTCTCGCCAAGCTGGTATTTTTCGCCACCTCAATCAAAGTTGCCCAATATTTATCATTATTATGGTAAAAATCACTGCCTAAAATAAAATTCAAATCTTTCGGATTACCGCCAATACACTCATAAGCAACGCTTAATCCTTCTTTAAAATAGCCGACAGCGGCTTTCTTGATGTTTTCCAAATCGCCGCCAAGCTTATCGTTTATCCAGGTATGATAATCAGCCAATAAAATATTCACTTCAACGCCGGCATCTTTAAAATCCTTTACTTTCTGCATGCAGGCGATGCCAGTGCCTAAATGAATTTTTCCGGAGATTTCAAAACCAATATAATGCTTTAAGGTAATATTTTTAGATAATAAAAACTCCAAATCTTCGGGAATTAAAACTTCCTCAGTGAAGCGAGAAATAAAATTTATTTTTTCGTTAATGCTCACAACTTTCAATTCGTTTTATTTTTTATTTTTTACTTTCTAAATTATAAAAAGTGTCCAGGGGGCAGGATTCGAACCTGCGCAGGGACATGCCCGCTTGATTTACAGTCAAGTGCGATTGGCCGCTCCGCCACCCCTGGAAATTATAACCAACAACCAATAACCGACAACTCATAATATTTTATCATCCCCTTGTTCATCAATAGACTTATTAAACAATGTTTGTTTTTCTTCTTTCCCTACGTTATTACCGTTTGTCTTTTTAATCCGGTTCAAATGTTCGCTTAATAAATTATCCCATTTCATCAAAATCAGCTTTATTTTTCTTAAAGTTTTTTCCACCCAGGCGCTTAAAATAAAATCAATTTCACCAATCGGAATTTTGGCTATTAATTTGTCGAAATCGCCAAGCGGCTGTTTTTTAAAAATTTCCTCAATATCTCCCACTCTCGGCGTCACTCGGGCGATTAAATAAATCATAACGCCAAGACTAAGCATTATAAAAATTTGAAGGATAAAATTATACATTTTATATTTCGTACCGGCAGAATTTTTCCACTTTTATATTTTCCCCGATTTTAGCAATTGTTGATTTAATTAATTCTTCAATATTAATGGAATCATCTTTGATATAATTTTGAATCATTAATTCTTCCGCGCTAGAAGGATTCATTGCCGCGATATGCATCGCCAAATTATGCGCTAATTCCCTAAATGAATCATTTCTCGCCACAAAATCGGTTTCACAGCGAAGTTCCAATAAAACGCCCACTCTTTCATTATGAATATAAGAGTGGAGCAGTCCGGATCCGGTAACGCGCTCTCCTTTTTTTTCGGCCTTCACAAGACCGCGCTCATGAATAATAGCCTTAGCTTTGTCAAAATCGCCGCCGGCCTCTTCCAAAGCTTTCTTGCATTCCATTACGCCAGCACTGGTAAGCTCTCGAAGTTTTTTTATTTGCTCTTTCATAGACTAAAATTACTGATTTAAGATTGCTAATTGAAAAATTAATCTTTTAATCTTTCAATTTTTCAATTACTCTATTAATCACCCATTCAATACTCATTTTAGCATGATCATTGGCTGGAATCGGAAAATCAATCACTTCTGGATTATCATCGCTGTCAATAATTGCCACAACTGGAATTTTCGCTTTTTTTGCTTCCCTTACGGCTGTTGCATGGCCTTTTAACGACAAATCAATAACAAATAAAACTTCCGGCACTCTTGTTAATCTTTCCAGGCCGCCGAATATTTTTTTCATCTTTTCTATGCTTTTATTTATCATTACCCTCTCTTTCTTGGTGTATTTTTCGAAAGCACCTGATTCTATGCCCGCCTGAGTTTTTTTAAAATATTCAAGCCTCTGGAAAATTACTTTAAAATTCGTAATCAACCCGCCAATCCAACGATTTTTAACAAAAGGAAAATTAAAATTCTTTGCCATTTCCTCTATTACGGCGTGCGCCGCCGGCTGTATCCCAATCAATAAAATCATCTTATTTTCTTTTATTGAATTTTTCAAAAATTTCGCGGCGGCGTCAATCGCCGGCATTGTTTTCAGCAAATCTATAATTTCAATATTATTCCTATTCGTAAAAATATACCCCTTAAACTTCGGGTTAGTTTTATTTTTTTTATGACCGTACATTACACCGTTTTCCAGCATTTCCCTCAATAATTTTTCATCTTCTTCAGAAAAAGCTTCTACTTGAGATTTTGCCATTTCTTCCGCCATTTTAACATTTGCTTCGGATTTTATTTCCGTATCCGTATTTGTTGCTTTCATTTTAATTTAATAAGTATAAATATAATAAACCAATTGTCAATAAATATTAAAAAATCCCACCGCATTGCGGGGGATTTTTTAATAACTTTACCAATTAACTAATTAACCAATGACTATCAACTAACTTAATACTCCTCTCCCATCATTCCGCCGGGCATTCCCGAAACTCCTTTTTCTTTTTTATCCGGCAAATCAGCAACCACCGCTTCGGTAATTAAAAGCATTGAAGCGATAGAAACCGCGTTTTGCAAGGCGGTGCGGGTGACTTTTGTTGGGTCAACAATGCCAGCCTTAATCAAATGCTCATATTTGCCGGTTAAAGCGTTAAAGCCATAATCCTCCTGATGAGATAAAACTTTATCCAAAACAACAGCGCCATTGTAGCCGGCGTTTTCCGCAATTTGTTTAAGGGGAGAATATAAACTCTCAAGCACGATTTTCGCGCCGACAATTTCCGCCATCTGCTCTTTGTCAATTTTATCAATCAGTTCTTTAACCGATATCGCGGCTCTTGCCAATGCCACGCCGCCGCCCGCCACAATGCCTTCTTCAATCGCGGCTTTAGTCGCGGAAACAGCGTCTTCAATCCTGTGCTTTTTCTCTTTTTGTTCCACTTCTGTCGCGGCGCCGACTTTAATTACCGCCACGCCGCCTGAAAGCTTACCCAATCTTTCTTGCAATTTTTCCCGGTCAAATTCAGAATCGGTTTTCTGCAATTGCGATTTAATCTGGGCAACTCTTTTATCAATTTCTTCTCTCACGCCCTTGCCGCCGACAATTGTCGTATAATCTTTATTGCTGATTACTCTATGCGCCTGGCCCAAAGAAGCAACATCAACGCTTTCTAATTTCCTACCGACATCCTCTGAAACAAAATCCGCTCCGGTAACAACAGTAATATCCTGCAGCATCTCTTTTCGTCTGTCGCCGAATCCCGGAGCTTTTACCGCTAAAACATTAAAAATGCCGCGGATTTTATTGACCACCAAAGTTGCCAAGGCCTCGCCATCAACATCATCGGCAATAATCACCAACTCTTTCTTGCCGCTTTTAACAAGCTTTTCCAAAAGAGGCAAAAAATCGTTAATCGCGGAAATTTTTTTGTCAGTTACCAAAATATAGGGATCTTCCAAAACCGATTCCATTCTTTCAGCATTGGTAATCATATAAGGAGAAATATAGCCCCTGTCGAACTGCAAACCCTCAACCATTTCTTTTGACAAACCAATAGTTTGAGAATCTTCAACAGTAATCACGCCGTCTTTGCCGACTTTGTCGATTACTTCGGCTATTAAATTGCCGATTTCTTCGTCGCGGCTGGAAATTGTCGCCACTTGGCTGATTTCTTCTTTAGTAGAAATAATTTTGGAAGATTTTTTAAGATTTTCCAAAACAATCTCATACGCTTTCTGCATTCCTTTATGCATTCCCACAACATCAACGCCGCTGGTGGCGTTTTTAAGGCCTTCGCCGATTAAAACCTGCGCCAATAAAGTGGCGGTAGTGGTGCCGTCGCCGGCAACGTCATTGGTTTTGGAAGCTACTTCTTTTACCAGTTCCGCGCCGATATTTTCAATTTTATCTTCCAGCTCGATTTCTTTGGCAATCGTCACGCCATCGTGAGTGATTACCGGCGCGCCGTAGCCCTTTTCCAAAACTACCGCCCGGCCCCTTGGACCAAGAGTGATTTTTACCGCGTCAGACAGCTTATCAACTCCTCGTTTTAAAGCCAGCCGCGCTTTTTCATTAAATAAAAGTTGTTTAGCCATTTATATCAGACTTTATAACTTATAACTTATGACCAATAACATCGTCATTAGTCATTAGTTGATTAGTTATTAGTCAATTATCGCAAGAATATCATCTTCGTCCCCGACTAAATATTTTTTAGATTCAATTTCTATTTCATCAGGGCCGTATTTTTTAAATAACACCGTATCGCCGACCTTTACAGACATTTGTATTCTTTCGCCTTTCTCATTGATCTTGCCAGGACCAACGGCAATAATTTTCCCCTTAACGGGTTTTTCTTTTTCGGCAGTCTCGGGAAGAACAATTCCTGATTTGGTAGTTTTTTCTTCTTCAATCGGCTCAATAAAAAGATGATTAGATAAAGGTTTAAAGTTCATTTTGAATTAGAATAATTAAACGACCTTTTAACGTTTATATTTTATTCGAAAATAAATAGTTGTCAACACTTATTCCTCAATTTCCTCTCTCGGCTTTTCAATCGCCACAGGTTCAATACCGGCTGCGGCGCCGGAAATCCGCAGAACGTCTTTGTCAATTTTTCCCAATTCCTTATAAGCGCTATTATACATATTTACCGTTGTCCCCAAGTGCGTGCCTAATTTTTTCATATAAGTTTCATAACTTGCCAGATGTCTTCCCAATTCTTCAACCCTTTTCCTGATTTCCTTGGCTGATTCTTCAATCTGCAAAGCTTTGAGCCCTTGAAGCACAGTCTGCAAATATGCCAGAAAAGTGGTAGGCGAAACAATCATCACTTTTTTCTCACCGGCGGCATATTGAATCAAATCACGAGTAGAAGACTTAATAGCGCCAATTTTGTTAATCAGTAAATCATAATAAATCGCTTCAGATGGAATAAACATAAAAGCGAATTCCATCGTATTTTCACTTGGCTTTATATATTTTGAAGTTTCATCAATGCGCGTTTTTAAATCATTATAAAAAGCGCTTTCCAATTTCTGCCTTTCCGATTCTTCGCGCGTTTCTAAAAGGCGATTATAATTTTCAAGAGAAAATTTCGAATCAATCGGAATAATTTTATCTTTCACGAAAACCGCCGCATCAACGATTGAGCCGTCTTTAAACGCATATTGCATCTGAAAGCTTCCGGGCGGCAAAACATTTTCCAAAACAGTTTTCAAATAATACTCTCCCAAAACGCCGCGCTGTTTCGGATTTTTCAAAATATCCTGCAAATCTTCCAATTGCTTGGCAATATCAATCACTTGTTTCTGGCCCTCTCCGACTTTGGTTAATTCCTGAGTGATTTCCTTGATAATTCTCGCGCTTTCGCCAAATTGATTTTGCATTATCCGCGTTGACTGGTCTAATTTATAATCAAGAGTTTTGGTAATTTCCTGGATTTGATTCTGCAATAAAAGCATTGCTTGCTGATTATTTTCATCCGGCTTCTTGCTTAAATAATTTCTTAAAATAAAAAAAATGCCGGCTAAACCGAAAAACAACACTATTAAAATAGTCACAAAAAGAATTATTTCCATTATTCTATTATTGTATCATCAACTCTGTCTGCCTTCAATTAATTTATACTAAGGCCTGTCGGCGCATTTGGCGGAGTAGTATCAATAACGCGCGCAAGATAAAGAGAATCAAGCCTGGTATCAGTTTCCCTACCTGTAAACGTTATGGCTGTGGTTCCAGTAAGCAAGTTTAATTCAAGGGGATCAAATTCAGGACTTCCGGGAGAGCCTGCACCACGCCTATTAACGTAATCATTGGTGTAAGTTGCTGAATTTAGGACATCCCATACGTCAGCCGTTACTGTAGAGACGCCAGATGTTAATACGAAGAATGAGTCGTTACCTCCTGAGACTGCTTTTACATTTGAATTTATTTTGTATAATCCGGCAGTACCGATAGTAAAGTAGCAGGTTAAAGACCCACTATTAGCAGTTGGAGTATAGACATAAGTCGTCCCTGATTCAGTGTTCGTAGCCATCGGACTTGTTATTGCGCAATTTTCAGCTTCCACCCATGCTCCAGTCGAGAAAGGACTGGCGACAGAAAAACTGATTGTATAATCATCAGTATTGACATTAGGTATACTATCCTGACATCGAACGTAATAAGTATATGTATTACCATCGGATAGACCTGATAAGGGCTCGCTATGAGAAGTGCCACCCGTAGTATCGAATGTCCCGGCCATAGAAGCGTAGGCAACGCCTGAGCTAGTATTGTACTTACACGTAGCGGCTTCATTAGTTATGAGGGACAGGGTGGTTGATGTTGTTCCAGGAGGTAGAGTACCTGTAGAAGAACCGTTGGAACGGTAAGGTGGGCTGGTATCAACACCTATAGTATACTCATAACTACCCACATCCCATAGACTATCATCACCCCCAAAAACTACACCATCCATATCAAATATAAATGTTCCCGATAAATTAGTCCCTGCATTTCTTGGATAACCACTGCCTATAGTAGATACAATATGAAAATCTTTTGATGCAGCGTTTATAAAAATACTTGAATCACTTGTAGTTAAATTATTTGATGTGGAACCGCAAGAAACACTACCACCAGAACCGTAAACAATATTATTTTTAGATTCTGTCCCAGTACCACAAGAAGCGCTTGACAATCTAAAGTTAAAAACATTATTTGAAAATGTATTGTTGAACATTTTTAATCCGGTAATAGTGGCCTGTTGAACAGAGATAGCCGTAGCTGTACTAGTAGACATATCATAAAAAATATTCCCATATATCTTCCAATCATTAAATGGGCCTCCATCCGAAAATGCAATACCAGTCCCAGATACAGAGGAATTGTAGAATTTTGAGTATCTTACTGTCCCCCTATTAGAAGCATGTATATACATCAAATTTGAGTGTTCAGTAGCATTTCCAGAAATGTCATACATATCAATATATTCAATAATATGGTCACTTTTATAATTAAGAAAAATTCCTGTTCCCCAACCATGAATCTTCATGTGACTTAATGTGTGATAACCGCTAGTGCCACTTACTGGAGCGTCATAAATACCTTTTGCATCGCCTGTCCATTGCATGCTCGATGAAGTACCATCTCCCATAACCTCCATATACTCAAATGTCAAATTATTGGTAGATGAAGATCCCCACATTCGTATCCCGTAACCAGGAGCCGTTCCAGACCTATATATCTTCCAGCCATAGTCCCCACCTTCGGCTGTTGTACGACCTGAAATAGTGATATAGTTGGCAGTCTGACCGCTAACAAAATCTATGGCACTGGTCTGAGATATCAGAGAATCATACCCACTACTCCACCCTGCCGCACTTGTACAGGCAGAAGCATCACTTCTTGCTCGCCTGATAAACAATTTATTTCCACTTGTACAATTTTTGGCAGGATTGAACCCTTGAGTATATGCCCCACCTGCAACCCATACCGTATCCCCACAGGAAACAGAAGACCAGTTAATCCCATTCAGCCCATTCCATGCAGTAGTCCAATTAGTGCCTGAACCGCTTCCCCCGCTTGGGCGCACATACCAATTCGCCGCTTCAGCGCTTATCACATTAAATATAAACATTACTAAAAATATGCCTATAAATAAAAATATTTTTGTTTGAGTTAAGTGAAGATTCATTTCTTTAATTCAAACCTAAATTTTCAAATAAGAATATATAAATTATATGCCATTAGCCACCTCTAAAAATTACTGGATATCATTTAAACTATAATGAAGCGCGTTATAGACAATATCATAATTTAATTTAGCGTAATCATGTGCGATAGCATTGCGAAAGCCGGTCATTTTAATCATTTTTTCCCTTAAGTCAACTGAAATTATATTTTCTTCGTTCAAAATATAAAATACATCACTTAACGTTGTTGGTTTGCGCAATTTTTTATAGGCGATGATTGCTTCGGCCAAATCAATAACCGACTGCGCTGCTAAATACAGGTATCTTTCCAGCGCGCCTTTTATGTCAATATCATTTAAAATTTCTTCTTTGGAATATTTTTTGTATCTTTCTAAAATTTTTAAATATTTCTTCGCATCACTTATTTTGTTTTCAATAACAACTTTACTGCTCATATTTTATGCTTTCGTTAAATCATATTTTTTTTAAAAGATAACGAAAGTCAAAGTATTCGTTTAAAATTTTTGGCTCCACCAGAAGTAAAAATGGTTCTTTCTCATAAATTAATTTGCCGTTTTTGATAATATTGTATTTAAATTCCGGCGATTCAGCTAAATTTAAAATGGCAATATCAATCTTATCCGTGCTCAAAACTCGACTTAATTGATCCATTAATTTGAATTTAATTTCAAACATTTTTTCCCGATCTTTTTCCTTGTCCGACCGCAAATTAAAATAAACAGCGAAATCATAATCGCTTGTGGGACCGGCTGTTTCGCTTGCCATTGAACCGAATAAATAAACCAGTTTAATTTCCAGAAAAGCGCCGAGTATGGATTCTATTTTTTTTAATATTAAAATTTACCATAATAATAATGATACCATTATTACGATAGCGAAAGCAATAAATAATTCCTACTGTATCACTAATCCTGCTGGAGGAGCAGGAGGAATAGTGTCAGAAGAAGCAACTGCAAGCTGGATATTGTCAATCCAGTAGGGACTGGTTGAGTTTGAAGAAAATCTTAATTGGTTTGCCAGAGAGTTTGTGTATTGGAAGTTGATTGTTTTGTATGTCCATTGATTGTTGGTTGGAGACAGAGATTCCGAAAGAATTGTTTGGGTTTGCGGAGCGTTGGTTATTTGCGCCCAAAGAGATCCTGTTGCTTGGGTTTTGTACCAGAAAGACCAGTCATAGAATTGGTTGAGCTGGAAGGCCGGAGTTTGATAATAGAACAAGCCCCAGGAACCGGGAGAAGAAATGTTTATTTTCTGGGATAGGCCTTGATATCCGGTGTCTTGGGATAATAAGTAATCAATACTGCCGTCAGTTGTAATGTTCCAACTATTTGCAAGATTATTGGTAAATCCTCCTTCAAAGTCAGGGTTAAGCAATAGATTGCCTGTTGGAGGCGATGAGGATTGAGTTGTAGTTGAAACTGGAGAAGATTGATTTGAATTATTGCCTGCGGCG
>JBBTRV010000002.1:0-51075 GCA_038065035.1 Patescibacteria group bacterium
GCTCCGCGGGTAGGATTCGAACCTACGACCAATCGCTTAACAGGCGACCGCTCTACCACTGAGCTACCGCGGAATATTAAATTGTCAATTTATGAAGCTTATCAAAAATTAATTGCCTTTGCAATATCAAACGCTACTATCTGATGCGACAACGCGTCTTGCCATGAAAACCGATGTGACAAATAAAATCGTTGAAGCCGCGGCTGAAATCAAACAATACTCGCAAACGGCTTTAATCACGAAAAATTGAAGATAAATAAAAAAAAGCGACATTAAAAACGCCAGAGCCGTTAAAGCTAAAAACACGATTATAATTTTATTATTTTTTGTTTTTAAATAAGCTAAGGAGAATAAAAAAACAGTTGAATAAAACAGCGCGCCAATTAAAGCAATCGGAACGCCGAAAACTTCCGAATATTTGCTCGTTAAAACAGTCTCGCAGCCATTCAATAAAGTGCAAGGCGGAATAACGCCTTTATAATGGTTTATCGTAACAAAAACAGTATCCACCACGCCGACTAGGCTGACAATGGCAAAAAAAATAATTACTAAATTAGAGATTATTATTGATTGATTGTTCAATAATGTTTTTAAAATCTTCATAGCTTGTTGGTGAAATTTTCTTGGCGTTTAAGAAAAACGTCGGCGTGGAATTTACTCCGGCTGATATGCCGCTGTTCAAATCGCGTTTTACTTTATCTTTTAATTCTCCTGATTCTATATCCGGCTTAAATTGTTCAACATTTAAACCGATTTCTCCGGCGTATTTAATGAATAATTCTTTCACGTTGCTGTTTTCCGACCATTCTTTTTGATTATTGAAAATCGCGTCGTGCATTTCCCAAAATTTCCCCTGTCGGCCGGCGGCTTCGACTGTTATAGCGGCAAGCTCCGCGTTTTTATGCTGGCTTAATGGAAAATGGCGATAAGCAAACGCCACTTTATCGCTGAAATTATCCATTACCTGCTTGACTATCGGATAATAAGAAGCGCACGCCGGACATTGAAAATCGCTGTATTCAATTAAAGTAAGATTAGCTCCTTTATTGCCTTTTACCCAATCAGAATCGCTGATGGCGCCCACCGGCAAAGCCGGAACTTCAGAACCGCTGTTTCCGCCGAATTTCACGCCTAAAAACACAAAACCAGCGATAATCACGGCAATTATAATTCCAAAAGCAACATATTCTCTAAGCCGCTTTTTTCTTTCCCGTTCTTGAGCCGCTTCTTTTTCTTGACGCATTATTTCTTTTTGCTCTTTCCGCGATAAGTCCATTGCTAAATAATACTATATTTTCAAAAAAAAGCCCACCTTTTAACAAAATTTATTAGAAGGCGGGCTAATAGTTAAAAAATTCCATTATCTTTCCAACGCCATTTCTCGTTCTTGTATTAAAAGCAACAATCTTTGATAATCTAATTCCCATAAAATCGTCGCTCTAGAACGGCTATTGCTTAAATAATTAAATTTATTATTAAACATCTGTTTAATCTCCTTTGGCTGTTTTCGAAAAAGACCAAGCCGTTTCAAAATTTCTTTTTCCACAAGCTTCTCAATTCTTGGCCGAGAAAAAAATTTTGCCATCATCCAAATGCCAAGCAAATAATACCGATCCCCTATTGAAATTGCTTCTTTTTTAATGAAATGAAACAATTCAATATCTCTTGCAATTCCTTCGCGATGATTATTATCCACTCTCATGGCAATCCCTCCTTTCTTTTTTAGTTATTAAAGTTAATTTCTATCAAAAAGATACACTACTAATCCTATTTTTGTCAATTTCGGCGGATATAAACTTTCAGGATAATTTTATCATTGTCAAAATCATTTTAAACTTTGTAATTGCTTTTACAGCATGCGGCCTATCGGCCGGCATAATAATTGCTTCTCCTTGTTTTAAATGAAAAATTTCGCCGGCAATCGTAATCTCCGCCTCGCCTTCCAAAATTTGGATAAACGCGTCAAACGGCGTGGTATGCTCGCTTAATCCCTGATTTTCGTCAAAGGCAAAAGACGTAACCGTTCCGTCTTTTTTATCAATAATAGTCCGACTCACCACCGAACCGGTTTGATAATTGGCTGAATTTATTAAATTGATTATTTTTTGATTATCTACCATAAAATAAACCATAAATAAGATAACATACATAAATTAAGTTGACAATCAGTATTAAACAATGATATATAAAATACAGAATCAAAAGTTAATTAATTTTAACCATCAAACAAAATAAGGAGGAAATATGAAATGTGAATTTTGCGGTTTTGACGCGGAAACAATAGTAATTTTAAACATTCCGAGCAAAAAAAATATCGGAAGTTTAAATAGTTTCGCGTGCCTGGATTGCGCGGGAAAAACGAAGCTTATTGCCTGAGACACGAAATACCAAACTTAGGCTTTTCTAACGCAACCACGGCTTGCCGGCTATGCATCGAAGAAAAGGTTGAACATCTTGGCGAGAAAATCGCTAATGAATATTTCTGCGAACTTTTAAAGGGTTTGCCAATGACTGAATTTAAGGAAGTTTACGACTGGTTTGAAACTGTAAGCATAATGCGAGACGAAGCAATTGAAAGATCAATTCTTCGCGGCATCATCACCTACGCCGAAAGGCACAAAAAGCATCCCAATGAAGTTGTCGCGGAAATGATAAAGACATGCAATACGATAATTTTGGATTAATCCAAGTGTATTTTAGTTAGCTATTGCCCGACCATTTTTAAATGGTCGGGCATCTTTTTTTTACAAACTCTCTTTAATTAATTTTCAAAAGCTCCACTTCAAAAATCAAAGTGGCGTTTGGAGGAATTATTCCACCCGCTCCGCGCTCGCCATAACCCAAGGAAGCGGGAATAATCAGCTTTCTTTTTTCGCCGATTTTCATTCCTAAAACTCCCAAATCCCAACCCTTGATTACCTGGCCGGCACCTAAAGTAAATTCAAACGGCTGACCCCTATCTAAACTGGAATCAAATTTCTGGCCGTTTTCCAAAATGCCGGTATAATGCACCGTTGCTTTATCGCCATTTTTTATTTCCGCGCCTTCGCTCTGCTTCAAAACTTCAATTATCGGTTTTTCTTGTTCTTGATTATTATTCATATTTAAATTGATTTGCGTTTGATTTTCTTCTTGGCTTTCCTCCTGGTTTGTTTCTGATTGAATTTCCAACTGGCTTTGCCGGGAAAATAATAAAAGAAATTCGTCTTGAAAATAATATCCTCCGATTAAAATAATTACCACCGCTAAAATTGTTAAAATTATGTTTTTCATATTTTTATATAATAATATATTCTGAAAATTGGCGGAAGGAGTGGGATTTGAACCCACGATACCGGTTAAGGTATGCCATCTTTCCAAGATGGTGCACTAGACCACTATGCGACCCTTCCTTAAAAACTTATGCGGCCATCTTAAAATCTTCATCAGTGTCGCTTTTGAGAATTTCTGGAGTATAAAACACTTCCGGATGATTTGCAATTTCTGCTTTTAAAAATTCAGCCTCGTCTTCTGGCTTCACCGGATCATAATAACCATAAACACCCGTTCCTTTTAACAATTCATTATTTTCGAAATAAAACTTTCGCGCCGCATCCATTACTTTTTCAGATAAAAGATTCTCATTTCTTTTTACTAGCTCATTGATAACCATCAAAGCCGAAGGTTCTATGATGTCAATATTCAAAATTTTCAAAAATTCGTCGTTTGATTCTTTCTGCAATTCTTTTAATTCTTGCCTTATCCTTTCCTGCGCTTCTTTCTCTGCCTGTTCTAATAAAATCTCTTTTTCCTCTTTAGATAATTCATTATCTTTAATTTCAGCTTCCTCAATATTAAATTTTTCCCTCTCCAAATTTTCCATAATTTATTAAATCTCCATTCCTTTTAACGCTTTTATCCTTTCCCCCACCGGCGGATGAGTCATAAACATTTTATGCAGCCAGGAAATTTTTTGCCCAGACTTGTCATATGGATCATCAAACCACAAATGCGCCGTGGTATTGGTGGCGACTTTCAACGGCGTCAAATCTTTGGAAATCTTTTCCAAAGCGCTAGCCAATCCTTCAGGATAACGCGTGAGTAAAGCTCCATCAGCATCAGCCAAAAACTCTCTTTTCCGGGAAATTGCCAATTGAATTAAAGTGGCCGCGATAGGCGCCAATATCGCCAGAATAATGCCGACAATCATCAAAAATGCTTGCGCCTGGCCTCCTCCGCTGCTGTCCCGCCGCCTGCCAAATCCTCCCCAAAAAGCAGACCTCATAAACATATCTGAAAGAATGGAAATAAAACCCACTAAGATAACAACCGCGGTCGATAAAAGCATATCGCGATTGCCGATATGCGACAATTCATGGGCGATAACTCCTTCTAATTCTATTTTATTTAATCTTTTTAATAATCCGGTTGTTACGGCAACCACGGCATGCTCCGGATTTCTGCCGGTGGCAAAAGCATTAGGCGAAGACTCGTCAACTATATAAATTTTCGGCATTGGCAAACCGGCGGTAATCGATAAATTCTCGACAATATTATAAAGCTCTGGCGATTGTTCGCGCTCAACAGGCCGCGCGCGAGACATCCTTAAAACAATTTTATCAGAATACCAATAAGCGATAATATTCATCAGAATGCTAAAAATAACAGCAATATATAAAATACCGGCGCTATTATAAATTTGAGCGAATATCCATCCTATACCGATAACAACCGCTAAAAATATTCCGAAAAACAGCCATGTTTTTCTGATATTTTTATCTTTTTGAGTATAAAGCGTCATAATTTAATGATGTCTTTAATTGTAATCGCAATCATTAAAAGTATCAGCAGGGCAAAACCAGCTGTATTCGCTATTTTTTCAAATTTCGGATCAAGAGGAGATCCCTTGATTTTTTCAATCCCTAAAAACAATAACCTTCCACCGTCTAAAGCAGGAAAAGGAAAAATGTTGATTACAGTCAAATTTAAAGAAATCAAAGCCATAAGTTGAAGTAAATAAACAAACCCCATAGAACTTGCCTGAGCTGTTATTTTTGTAATGCCAATAGGCCCGGTAACCGCTTCCAATGAAGCCCGGCCGACAAAAGCCTTTCCAATCAAATCAATGATTGCCATAAAAATCGTTATAATCAACGAAGCAGAAGCTTTTAATCCCTCCCAAAAACTTACAAAAATATTCTGTTTCTGAAGTTCGGCATCAACCAAGCCGATTCCCAAAGCGCCTTCTCCTTTCGGCGGATTGATTCTAGGCATTGCTGAAATTTTTAAAGTTTCTCCGTTTCTTTCCACTTCCAAAACAATTTCCTTGCCGCGGTTATTATTTATAAAATCAATCAATTCTTCAGTTGTTGAAAACCCCTTAATCATATCTCCTTGCACAAGTCCGGCTTCCGCTGCCGGAGTATTTTTTAACACATCCGTAACGACTACCGCCGAAGGCATGCCGATTGAAAAAATTATTGAAAGCACGAACCAGCCAAGCAAAAAATTAAAAAAAACGCCGGCCACTAAAATCACCGCCCTTTGCCAAGATTTTAAACTGGTAAAGCTTCTTTCTTTTTTATCTTCTGTAATTGCAGACGCTCCGTCTTCGCCGTAAATTTTCACAAATCCGCCGAAGGGCAAGGCATTAATGCTGTAGATTGTTTCGCCGATTTTTTTCCCCCAAATTCTCGGCGGCAAGCCAAAGCCGAATTCCTCAACTAAAAGGCCAAATTTCTTGGCCGCTAAAAAATGCCCAAGCTCATGGACTAAAATCAATATTGAAAGAAAAATTATGACGAAAATTACGCCTGTTAACATATTTACTCTTCTATTTCCTTAATTTTATTTTCCAGCATTGCCTCAATATTTTTATTTGACTTATCAATAATTTTTTGCACTTCTTCTTTTAATTTAAACTTTTCGTCTTCGCTTATTTTATCTTCCTGTTCCCAGAGATTGATTTTTTTATTTTCTTCATCGCGCAAATGCCGGATATTAATGCGAGTTTCTTCGGCTTCTTTTTTAACAACTTTTATCAATTCCTGCCGCCTTTCTGTGGTCAAAGACGGCAAATTAATTCTTATTAAATTGCCGTCAATATTGGCGCTAACGCTTGAATTAGATATTTCAATCGCTTTAGCGGCCGCGGCCACCGCCTGCTTATCCCAGAAAGATATCTGAATCTCGCGCGGCGGCGCTATGCTAATTGAACCCAATTGTTTTATCGGCATTTTTTGCCCAAAATAATCAACCAAAATATCTTCCACAAGCATCGGCGACGGCCGGCCGCCGCGAATAGCTCCCAACTGACTCTTTAAATATTGCAAAGTGTCGCTGATTTTTTTCTCTAAATCTTTTAATCTTTCATTCATAACGCACTTTTTAATAATTAAATTTTACCATAAAAAATCTATGATTTCAGCAACGAGCGGGTCGCCCAAAATCGTGCCAAAAACAGAGGTACCTATTTCAGACCAATAATTACCAATCAGCCAAAAAACAAATCCCCATATTACAAATAAAACTATAATGCCCCCTCCTTCCATTGTTAATTATTTAATAATGTTTTTAATTGCAACTTTTTATTCACATTAAACATCTTGATTAATGACAGCCGTTTCAAAATTTCTTTGGCAGAATCAATATCTTTATAGCCGCTATCGCGCAATTCAATCAGTTTATTTTCAAAAAACTCATTAATCTTCTCATTTTCAACAACATCATCTATTTTGAAATTTTTGGTTTTTGGTTTTTGGTTTTGAATCATATCAATTGCCATTCCAGGCCTTCCAAATGAATTTTTAACAGCTTCGGCTATTTTTTTCTTGTCTTCTTTTTTAACGCCCATATTCTCTAAATATTTTTTTATTTCAAATTCCGCTACTCTGGAAAAATAAATCTTTTGAAGACGCGAAGATAAGGCGGGCAAAAGCGAATTTTCATCAGAGCTGATAAATATTATTAATGAAAACGGCGGATTGTCTTCAACTATTTTAAGCAGCGCGTTCTGGGCTTCGAAAGTCAAATTCTCAGCGTCACGAATGATAACAATTCTTTTTTTTGATAAAATCGGCGATTGAAAAAGAAAATCCCGCAATTTTCTGGCGCTTTCTATGCCGATCTTATTTTTTATATCAGGAGCGATAATCAAGGCTTCTTCCAATATCTTTCTCGGCTCTTCAAAAATTCCACATTCCAAATAATTCGCCATAGAAACTGTGAATAAAAATTTTCCAACTTGAGATTCTCCAAAAAAAAGATAGGCGTGGAACAATTTATCCTTGTCTGCTAGTTTTTTAAATATTTCAATTTTATTTTGATGTCCAACCATATTTCCTTGAATAAATTTAAAATGCAAATATCAAAATGTAAAATGACAATATAAAATATTAAAAATTTTAAAATTAAAACATTTTATAATTTTAATTTGTCATTTTGATTTTTGATTTTTAAATTTTGATTTATCTCTTATTCAACAGCGTTCTCTTATAAACATCTAAATGGCTCAAGATTATTCCCGCTCCCTTTGCCACGCAAAAAAGCGGTTCTTCGGCAACATAAGTATTAACTCCTAGTATTCTCTTAAAAAATTCTGCAAGATTAAGTATTTGAGCGCTGCCGCCGGATAATATTATTCCTTTTTCCATAACATCAGCCACTAGCTCCGGCGGAGTTTCATTGAAAACCTGCTGGATTGAAGAAGCTATTTCTAATAGATAGGGATTAATAGCTTCAGCAATTTCATTAGAGCTGATTAAAATATCTTTCGGCAAGCCGGAAATCAAATCTCTTCCCCTAACGGTATAAGTTATTTTATTTTTTAGCGATAACGCCGAGCCGATTTCAATTTTAATATTTTCAGCCATCTGTTCACCGATAGCCATAGAATATTTCTTTTTTATATAATCAATAATCGCCGTATCGAATTTATCGCCGGCTATTCTCACGCTCGACCAAGAAACAATGCCGCCAAGAGAAATAACCGCCACTTCGCCGGTTCCGCCTCCGATATTTACAATCATACTGCCAGAACGGGCATTAATTGGAATGCCAGCGCCCAAAGCGGCCAAAATCGGTTCTCGGACAATATAAGCTTCGCGCGCTCCGGCTTCTTTAGCGGCATTTATAATCGCCCGGCGTTCAGTCGGCGTAATGCCGGCAGGAGCGGAAATAACAACATCCGGCTTTAAAATATTGAAAGAACCAATGGCAGTAGCAATAAAATATTTAAGCATCGCCTTGGTAATGTAATAATCAGCAATCACTCCTTCGCGAAGCGGCCGATAAGGTTTGATATCGTCTGGCGTTCGACCAATCATTTCTTTAGCTTCCTTACCAACAGCTAAAACAGTATTATCGGGCACGCTTAAAGCCACGATTGTCGGCTCATTGATAATAAAGCCCTTGCCGGGCATGAAAACAATCGTATTAGCCGTTCCTAAATCTATGCCGATTTTGCGAGTAAACATAATTTATAAGCCACTAGCGACTAGGGTTTAGCCATTAGAGTAAAATTTATTTTAATCTTACACCCTAATGGCTAATAGCTATACCCTAAACCCTAACAATCTCCGCTCCTAAATTTTTTAATCTCTCGTCTATTTTTTCATATCCTCTGTCAATTTCTTCAATTCCTTCTATTATTGATTCTCCCTTGGCAATCAAAGCGGCTGTTAAATGCGCCATGCCGGCGCGCAAATCAGAAACTTTTACATTTCTGCCGAAAAGCGGAGTTGGTCCGGAAATCACTGCGCTATGATACTGGCCTTCGCCGTTGAAACGACAGGGAAATTCTCCCAAACACTTTGAAAATACTTTAATATTTGCGCCCATAAAATTCAAGTCCTTAATATATTCAAAACGATTTTCATAAACAGTTTCATGAATTATGGAAATACTATTGGCTTGAGTAAGCAAAATAGCGAAAGGCTGCTGCCAATCGGTCATAAAACCCGGATGAGTGTCGGTCTCAAGTTCTATTGCCGAAAGACCGTCGGAACGCCAAAAAACAATGCCGTCGTTTTCCACCCTATATTCGCCACCAACCCGCCGGAACTCGTTTAAAAACGTTATTAAATGATTATGAATCGCTTCTTTGATTTTTATTTTATTTCCTTTGCTGGCCGCCGCAAGACACGCAAAAGAAGCCGCTTCGTTTCTGTCCGGCATTACTTTACGACGCACGCCACCCAGCTTTTTTACGCCGTCAATATAAATAGTTCTATCCGCTCCCAAACCGATAATCGCTCCCATATTTTGAAGCATTTCTATCAAATCAATAATCTCCGGCTCAATAGCGGCGTTTTTAATTATTGTCCGGCCATTTGCTAAAACCGCCGCAAAAATTGCGTTTTCCGTGGCCCCCACGCTCGGATAGCGAAAATTGATTTTCGCGCCCTTTAATCCTTCTGGCGCTGTGGCTAAAAAATAATTTTCTAAAATTTCAATTTGCGCGCCAAGCGTTTTTAAAGCCGCTAAATGGATATCAACCGGCCGGCTGCCGATTTTATCGCCGCCTAAAAATGGAACTTGAGCTTTACCGAACCTTGCCAACAACGGCCCTAACGTTAGAATCGGAATTCTATTAACGCGGCCAAGAGATTCAACTTTGAAATTTTTTATTTCTGGAGTTTTTAAAACAGCCTCGTTGCTGTTGATATTGATTCCCGAACCGATAGAACGAAAAAATTCAGCGGTAATTTCCACGTCGCCGATTTGCGGAAAATTTTCAAAAATACATTCTTCGTCAGTAAGCAAAGATGCAACCATCATTTTGGTTGCCGCGTTTTTAGAACCTTGAAGCTTGATTTCGCCGTTTAAAGCCCTGCCGCCATTGACGATAAATTTCATATGATTAGTATCAAGTATCAAGTGTTGGGTGTCAAGAAAATAACAATAATATCCAAATATACTCCTGATAATTCTTGACACTTAATACTCAACACTTAATACTTATTAAAATGACCAAAACAACCAGGCGTTTTTTATTTTACGGTCTTTTTATTCTTTTTATTCCATTAAGCATAGCTATTATTCTTTATTCAACCGGTTGGAGGTTGAATGCCGAGAAATGTTCGGATATTCAATTATTAAATTGCTTGGGAATCAGAAAAACTGGCGCGATTTATATTGAAACAAAGCCAAAAGGCGTAAAAATCGAAATCAACGGAGAAATTTTTGAAGACCAGTCTGGCCTTATCCAAAGCGGCACTTTAATATCAAACCTCCCGCCGAAAAACTATGAAGTAAAAATAGAAAAAGACGACTATCTTTTTTATTATAAAAATATTTCTGTCGCGCCTTCAATGGTTTCAGAATTAATAGATACGATTCTAATTACCGAAAAAATAGAAAAACAAGAAATTATAAACAATAAATTAAGGGGTGATAAAATTATTGACTTAAGCAATGACACTAGAAAAATAATAATTAAAAATTCAAAAACTAATAATTATTATCTTTATAATTTTAGCGACCAAAAATCTGTTTTAAACATCAACGCGGCTTTCAATAATATAAAAGCCAGCGAAATAGCAAAAATCTCTTTTCATCCGTTTGACTCAAACCGGCTTATTATTGAAGGCGAAAATGGGCTTTATATTTTCGACACAAACCGCCTTAAGCTGGAAATAATAACCGGCAAAACTATATTTTGGCTGACGAAAAATTCAAGCGTTTATTATTTGAAAGAAACAACAGATGAAAAATCGCCGAAAACTAAAAATTACAGCTTGAATTCATTTAATTTGATATTAAGAACCGAAAGTGAAATTTTAAAACCGCAAACAAAAGCTAATAATTTTGCGAAATTCGATATTTCAGACTCCGGAGACAGATTCGCGCTTATTGATTCCCTTGATAACCTGTATATTTTTAGCAATAATTCAAAAGAATTAAAACAAATCGCTCATAATGCCAAAGATTTTTTGTTTTCGCCTGATAATAAAAAAATTGCCTTTTTTGACCAAAATGGCCAGTTGAATATTCATTTCATTGAAGATTGGTATAAAAACTCAAGAAGAATTGCCGGCGACGCCAGCCGTTTTGGTTATGCGGAAAAATCATCGGAAATCTCCGATATTTATTGGCACAACTCATCCTACCACCTGATAATAGGGTATGAAAACAATATTGAATTCACTGAAATCGATGACCGTCCGCCGCTTAATAAATATAGAATCATTGAAGCAGACGATTTTTATTACAATCCCGAATTGTCAAAAATTTACTTTATCCAGAAAGAAAAACTTTATAGTTTTGAGATATAAGTCCTACACCACTTCTGCTTTATAGCAATCCTCGCAATAAACTATTTCTGGCCTGTCTAGTGAATATGTCGTCTCAAATTTATTGGGGCAGAGTTTGACCAGCTCTCCCAATGTTTTGAATCTATTCGGATCTCCTAAGTCAACTCTGAACTGCGAATAAAAAGATTCCTGATAGCTGTTTTCCCAGGACGATGGCTTGGCGCTTCTGGAAAGGAAATCTGAATTTCCAACTCATTCAATGCTTTCGTAAATACTTTTGATCCATATTCCCGTCCGTTATCGGAATGGAAAATAGTAAGCCTTTGATTATTGGATAAGGCGAAAAATAAAGCCTGTAGCACCAACGATACAGAATAATTCATCATTACGCTGATGCCTGTTATTTTTCTAGTGAATATATCTATTAAAAGACTAATTTTATAATGAAACAAAATACACAATTTACATTTACTTCTGCCCAACCTCAGTTTGATAACATTTTCACTCTCTAACAAAAATTGCTTTATATTATTTTTTTCAATATATTTTCAAAATTGTTCAAACTTACGCTTTTTTGGAAAATAATTTGAAGATAGCTAAAAAAGACAAGCCGCCTAAGAAGTCAAAAAATAAGTCTCCTATTGTGTCCGCCGCTCCCTGCTGGAAAATTTGAGTGTAATTTTTTGAAGAAAAGAAAAAATCGTTAAGAAATTCGTAAAATTCCCAGAAAATACCGACTAAAGCAACAAGCGATAAAATGACAATTAGAAAAGTTAAAAAATTTTGGCTAAGGACTTCTTTAGAAATTGGAAATTGATAATTGAAAATTAAATATACAGCCGCCATTGCCACCCAAAAACCGCCTAAAAAATGCATCGGTATATCAAGCCATAAATAAGTCCAATACCAATAATTAAAAGTGGCTAAAATATGCAATGAAAGAACGGCTATTAGAAAAATAAGAACTGATTTTGAAGAAACCATACCTGATAGTATAAAATTATCTCTTTCTCCATTGATGTCCTCTGCGAGCCTTATGAAGGCCGTATTTTTTACGCTCAACCGCGCGAGAGTCGCGGGTAAGATAACCGGCGCGGCGAAGCCGTTTTTTAAAATCAATGTTGAATTTTACCAATGCCCGGGATATGCCGTGCCGAACAGCTTCAGCCTGACTGGATAATCCGCCCCCTTTTACTTTGATTATAACGCCGAGTTTATCGGTTATTTTCATTCTCTCCAAAGCCGCGACGGCCTGCTTTTGAAGCCTCAATAACGGAAAATAATCAGCGCAGTTTTTTTCGTTAATCGTAATACCGTCTTTTTTCGTGTAAAGCCGCACTCGTGCAACCGAAGTTTTTCTTCTTCCAACCGCTTCAAAATAACGCTCCTTTTTAATGGTTGCGGTTTTGCTCTCTGATTTTGTTTCCTTTTTAATTTTAGCAATTTTTTCAACCATAAAAAATTATTGTTCTATGAGTAATTTCTTCATTCTTCTTACTCTTAATTTATTTTCCGGCAGCATTTCTCTGACAATTTTTTTTAGCGCTTCTGCCGCCCCCTTTTTTTTAATAAGCTCGGCAAGTGTTTGTTTTTTTAGATGGCCAATTTGAGTCGTGTGGCGATAATAAATTCTTTGTTCCGCTTTTCTCTGCGACAAGCTTATTTTATCAACATTTTTAACAATAACCTTATCTTCACCTTCTAATCTTGGGTTATAATTTGGATTTTTTTTTCCTTGCAAAATAACCGCTATTTCAGAAGCCAAACGTCCTAATTTTTTATTTGTAGCATCGATAGTATATTGCATAATATCTATTTCTTCCCAGCGGCGATCATTTGGGCTATATTATTCGGCACTTCGTCATATTTGTCAAATTCCATAGTGAAACTGCCTCTGCCCTGCGTCATTGAACGGAGTTTTGTAGCGTAGCCGAACATTTCGGACAACGGCACCTTAGCGTCAATTACCCTTACATTGGCGCGCTCTCCCATTCCTTCAATCCGGCCGCGTTTGCTTTGAAGATCGCCTGTTGCGTCACCGAGAAAATCCGGCGGCACAATTATCTGTACTTTCATTATCGGCTCAAGAACTACTGGCTTGGCATTTCTAGTCGCCTCACCCAAAGCTATAGAACCGGCAATTTTAAAAGCCGCTTCAGAAGAATCAACCTCATGGAAAGACCCGTCAAAAAGAGTTACTTCCAAGTCAACTATGGGATAACCGGCAATAATTCCTTTATCCAAAGCTTCTTTAACGCCTTTTTGCACTGCCGGAATAAATTCAGAAGGAATAATTCCGCCTTTAATCGCATCAACAAAAATAAATCCTTTTCCTCTTTCTAATGGCTTCACTTTCAGCCAAACATGACCATATTGTCCGCGTCCTCCGGACTGGCGAATATATTTGCCTTCCGCCTCGGCTTCGCTTTTAATCGTTTCTTTATAAGCGACTTGCGGCCTGCCGACATTAGCTTCAACGCTGAATTCCCTTTTCATCCTGTCAACAATAATTTCCAAATGAAGCTCTCCCATTCCGGAGATAATAGTTTCGCCGGTATCGGGATCGCCGGAAATCCGAAATGTCGGATCTTCATCAGCCAACCGCCTCATTGCCAAACCCATTTTTTCCTGGTCGGCTTTGGTTTTCGGTTCAATTCTGATTGAAATAACCGGCTCTGGAAAAATGATTTTTTCCAATATAATTTGTTTTTCTGAATCGCATAAAGTATCTCCGGTTGACGTATTTTTTAAGCCAACAATGGCGCCGATGTCGCCGGCGTAAAATTCTTCAACTTCCTCCCGTTTATTCGCGTGCATGCGGACGATTCTTCCCACTCTTTCAGAATCGCCTTTGGTAGAATTTAAAATATAGCTGCCCTTTTTAAGAACGCCTGAATAAATCCTGAAATAAGTCAGACTGCCGACATAAGGATCAGTGGCAATTTTAAAAGCCAGCGCGGTTAAAGGCTCCTCGTCGCTCGGCTGGCGAATAATTTCTTCGTTTGTTTTCGGATGAATGCCTTTAATTGGCTTTATTTCGGCTAAATCTAACGGCGAGGGCAAATAATCAATAACACCGTCCAAAAGAAGCTGAACACCTTTATTTTTAAGCGCCGAACCGCAAAAAACCGGAATAAAATTATTGCCGATAGTCGCTTTTCTTATGGCAGAGCGCATTTCTTCTTCAGAAATTGCGCTTCCTCCAAGATATTTTTCCATTAAACGGTCATCATATTCGGCAACTTTTTCCAAAAGATTTTTTCTGGCCGTTTCAGCTTCAACTTTTAAATTTTCGGGAATTTCTTTTTCAATAAGCTTTTCCCCATGCTCTCCTTCGGAACCATATGCTTTCATAGTCACAAGATCGATTACGCCTTCAAAAGCCGATTCCAAGCCGATTGGAATCTGAACCGGATAAGCGTTTTGAGTAAGCCTCTCCTTTATTGAGCGGAATGAATTTTCAAAGCTCGCTCCCATTCTGTCTAATTTATTGATAAAACAAATTCTCGGTACTTTATATTTATCCGCCTGATGCCAGACTGTTTCTGATTGAGGCTCCACTCCGGCAACGCCGTCGAAAACAACCACGCCGCCGTCTAAAACACGCAATGACCTTTCAACTTCAACGGTAAAATCAACGTGGCCCGGAGTGTCGATAATATTAATTCTGTGTTCGTGGGCTTCGCGGATTTTCTGCCTTTCCTTGTCTTCCGCCGCTTTTCTCAAAAGCCGGACAAAAGTCCAGAAACAAGTTGTTGCCGCAGCGGTAATGGTAATTCCCCTTTCCCTTTCCTGCTCCATCCAGTCCATAATCGCCTGGCCTTCGTGAACTTCGCCGATTTTATGCGAAATGCCGGTATAAAAAAGAATCCGTTCGGAAACGGTTGTCTTACCGGCGTCTATGTGCGCTATTATGCCTATATTTCTATATTTTTCTAAGGAGTATTGGCGCATAAGATATTATCTGACAAAACTTGCGAATGCTCTGTTTGCTTCCGCCATTCTATGAGTATCTTGCTTTTTCTTAATAGCCGCGCCTTCATTTTTATAAGCGGCGATAAGCTCTTCGGCTAATTTATTAGCCATCGGTTTTCCCTTTTTCAAACGCGCCGCATTGATAATCCAATGGCAGGCAAGGAAAAATTTTCTTTCCGGCCTGACTTCTCTCGGAATCTGATAATTGGCTCCGCCAACCCGTTTTGAAACGACTTCGAGAAAAGGAGAAGTATTTTCTAATGCCCTTTCAAAAACTGCCAACGGCTCTTCTTTTATACTTTTAGCGATAATATCAAATGCGCCGTAAATCAAATTTTCGGCAATCGCTTTTTTGCCGTCATTCATTAAATAATTAATAAACCTGCCAATTGCAATATTATCATATTTGATGTCTGGTTCGCACTGTTTTTTGAATTTTCGTTTTTTTCTCATATTCGCTATCGCTCACATTCCTACTAATTTACAAATTTTACCAATATTACTAATAATTTATATTAGTACAATTAGTAATTTATTAGTACATTAGTAGGGTTATTTCGATTTCTTTACTCCGTATTTGCTTCTCTCTTGTTTTCTTCCGTCAACTCCGATAGTGTCCAAAACCCCGCGGACAATATGATATCTTACGCCAGGCAAGTCTTTTACCCTGCCGCCTCTTATCACCACTACCGAATGCTCCTGTAAATTATGGCCGACGCCCGGAATATAAGCTGTTGCCTCCATGCCATTGCTTAATCTTACCCTTGCCACTTTCCGTAAAGCGGAATTCGGCTTTTTTGGAGTAGTGGTAAATACTTTTAAACACACTCCTCTTTTAAAAGGAGAAGCTGAATAAACCGGCTTGTTCCTAATGGTATTAAAATAATACCCCATCGCCGGAGATTTTGTTTTTTTGGATTTGCTTTTTCTTCCTTTTTTAATTAATTGATTAATTGTCGGCATCCCCCACCCTTCAAAGATTATATTTATAAATTTTAATAAAAATTTATAAATGATAACTCATTAAAGTTTAATTTATTTTATTTATTTTCATTTTTTTTATTATCCCCTTATTTTCCCCTTCATTTTTCTATCTTTGAAGGGTGGGGGGATAAAAAATAGAGACCCTTAAGGTCTATGACAATATAGCAGAATAAATATTCCATTGTCAATATATTACTCTTCCTCAAATATCGGCAAACCGGATGGCGGACCCATTTTTTTGCTTTCCAAACGCTTGATATGAGGCGATGTCAAGACAACCGCAGTCGGCACATGGTAAATCGTCGCTAATTCAGCGGTTGTTAATATAGAGGTTCTTGATTTGTTATTAAAATTCATCGGCGTGGAAGTATAAGCTTTCCCAAAAGCAATTTCTTCCGGCATTCTTCGATTGCGGAAATTATACAAAATTCTTTGTTTTCTCGCCTCCACCCTCCTTTTAATAAAAATATAAGGAAAATAAATCCAGCGGGTTCTGGTTTCTATCTGTGGATTATTTATAAAAAAATTATGGCTTTGAGCGGCGTATTGGTTCCAAGCGCTTAAAATTCCTTTACGAGCGAAATTAGTGCTGAAAATTGAATTCGGCGCCAAATAAATAAAGCGAATTAAGCTTTCAAATCCTTGTTTGGAGAGCTTATTTTCAACAGCTTTCAAAGTGTCTTGCTGGCCGGGCGTCAGCTTAAACATTGAAAACATATCTTCTTTTTTTTCCTCTTTCGTCGGCTCCGCCCATGTCGGATGCTCGACCGGAGCCCAAAATAAATTTTTAACGAATTCGTAAATGCCCTCACCGAAAAAACTCTCGGCCTTTTTGCCATTTCTTCCAATCAATTCATTGATATACTTCTGGCCTTCTTCTTTCCAGTAAACATCAATTGGCCTTGTTAATAATTGAATACAAACCATTTCTTCTTTATGAATACCAGCCATAATTTCTATTAACGCCGAAACCGGATCGATAGCCATTTCTTCTTTACTTAACTCAAAATCTTCATAAGTTTTAAGTGGAAAATAATTAGGATTAGCCAGTAAAAATTCACCGCCAAAAAGATTTTCGTTTTTTTTGTAAATCTCTTTGGTGGAAGATGGAATTACGTTCATATAATCGTCAACCTCTTCAACTTCAACATTGGCATACTGGGCGTAAAGCGCGGACTCAACCATTTTTTTAAACTTTTTAGGAGTCTTAATGTAAAAATGAACCCGTCCGCCAAAACTGACAATTTCAAAACTCCACCACAAAGGCACTTCTCCTTCAATATATTTTTCCAAGAAATTTCCCGGAGAATTTTTCAAATCGTAAATATTTTTGAAGAATTGCTCCATTGCCCTTGGAGTTCTATCAACCTCGCGTGGAATTTTAAGCTCCAATAAAACCCAATCAACGGAATTTTTATAAATTCCCTGACGATAAAAAAGCCATGTTTCCCTAAATAATTTTAAGAGTAAAATAAAAACGCCTAAAATAACCAGCCATGTTATTGGATTTTGATATTGATAAAATAATCTAACGGCTATGTTATAAAAATTAGAAAAAGAATTAAAAAGTCCTTGAAAAATTTCTAAAAAAGTCATTTTAAAAAAAATTACGCCAAGTGATATCTTCCGTCCGCCAATTTTTTAAAATTCTTCCTATTTTGCAAATTTAATAATATGGTGTTATCCTTCAAAAATCTTTCCTGCTTCACCAGATTAATGACTTCTTCCGCTCGCATCGGTCCATTTTCTTTAAGAACTCTCCCGATTACCTCCTTTGCCGTGCCAGGCCTATGCCCCAATTCAGACAAGCCGTAAATTCCGCGGCCAACCAAAACAAAACGCGGGTCTTTTATCAATTCGTTATGCACAGTCGCCTCAAGAGCTTTGCGATTGTCAAAATTGGCTTCATTTATTTTTTTGGCAATATCCCTGAAATGCAATGAATTACTATGTTTTTTTAAAACTAAATAAGCTTTGGCTCTCATTGTTTTTGGATTAATTTCTCCCCAGCTAGACAACCCGAAATCTCCGAAAGAATTTTTGGTGAATTTTTTAGAAACGGAAATATAATTTAAAATCGTTTCTTTCCCGACTCCAGTTTCTTTTTCCACAGAAGACAAAGAATCATTTATTTTCATGTCTTTCGACAAAAATTCGCTTTTCCTTGCCTTAAGAAATTTTTCCGCCTTAGCGATAATATCTGAAAGTTTTTTAAAAGAAGCGGCGTCCAAATACCAAAAATCATAAAAATTTTTATTGTTTTTAATGATATTCAATTTTCCGGCAATTTCAAAAATAAATTTTAATGTTTTTTTATCAAAATCATCGTCTTTAAATATAACTTTTAATCCTCGGACGAAATCGTCGTCTTTTTTTATTCCACCGCCTTTTCGAAGATAATCAACGGCTGATTTTAATAATTTATTGGCCGGACTATTATTAAATTTTTTCTTAATTAAAGCCAGGGAACCATTTTCAATCTGCCTTACTCGCTCGCGCGTAAGATTGTATTTTTCGCCTATTGCCGCTAATGTCAATTCTTCTCCATTTAAACCAAAGCGAGATTCAATAATATCCTTTTGCCTAGAAGATAAATCAGCGATTAAATCTTTAATTATGTTATTAATTTTTTCCATTATAATATGAATAATTCATTTTAAATGATGAAATATTTTTTGATAATTGTCAACAAAAATCTTATTTCCCTTTTGCTGTCAATAAAAGCGGACTAGCAATAAAAATCGAAGAATACGTTCCGATTATCGTTCCTGCCATTATAACTAAGACGAAATATTTTAAAGATTCTGGGCCGAAAAGAAAAAGAGCCAATAAAACCAATACTAAAGTAAGGGAGGTGTTAATTGAACGCGCTATTGTCTGATTAACGCTGCTGTTTATCACTATTAATAAATCCTTTCCGCGGCCAACAAGCAAATTTTCCCTAATTCTGTCAAAAACAACTATTGTATCATGGACTGAAAACCCTAAAATCACTAAAAGCGCCACAACATATTTAGTGTCAAAATCAATTCCGTAACGCCAGCTTAAAAAAGATAAAATGCCTGCTGAAATCACAACATCATGAAACAATGTTACTAAGGTAATAATTCCATACTTGTAAGATTTCACCGGATAGGAAACTTTTCTAAAGGCGTAAGCGACATATAAAGAAATTCCAAGTAAAACAAGAATAACGGCTAAAACGGCTTTTGTTTTTAATTCGCCTCCGATTGCCGGACCGATTGTTTCATAGCTAATTTCTTCTGTTTCGCCGAATTTTTCTTTTAATTTGCCCAAATATTCTTGGTGTTGTTCTTCGGAAATATTGTTAAAACGGAATAAAAAATTGCCGTTTTCTGCTGGATAAATGGTTATATTTTCTATTTTTAATTCATTTTCAAAAAAACTTTTAATGCTGTCTGCTGTTAATTGTTGATCGTTGGTTAATCGAAGCTGCCAAAGCGTGCCGCCCGTAAAATCAATTCCCAGCCGAATTCCAAAAACAACCAAAGCAACAATACTGACAAAAATCAAAATTCCTGAAACTGAAAAATATATATTGCGATATTTAATGATATCCATTTAAATTATATTTTTTATTTTCTGACAAATATCCTTAATAACGTCCTCGTGGTGATAATTGCTGAAAACATTGAAATCACAACTCCTATTCCCAAAGTCAAGGCAAAACCCTTGACAAAGCTTGATGTGAAATAATATAAAATGAATGCCGTAATAATCGTGCTGATATTGGAATCTCTAATAGACGGCCACGCTCTCTTGAAACCCTCTTCAATAGCTACAAGTTTAGAAGCTCCGTTTTTTATTTCTTCCTTAACTCTTTCAAAAATCAAAATATTAGCGTCAACCGCCATACCTATGGAAAGAATAAATCCCGCTATTCCCGACAAGGTTATTGTCATAGATGATGCCTTAAAAAACGATAAAGTTAAAATAGTATACAATAAAAGCGCGATAGCGGCGAAAAATCCGAAAAACCGATAATAAATAATCATAAAAATCATTACGATAATAGTGCCGATAATGCCGGCATATATTGCTTTTTGCAAAGATTCACTGCCTAAACTCGCTCCAATTAATTGTTGGCTTTCAAGATTTATGGGCGCGGGCAAGGCTCCAGCGTTAAACCGGGAAACTAATTGTATTGCTTCATTTTTAGTAAATTGTCCGGAAATCTGCGCTTTGCCACCGCTGATTTTTTCTCTTACCACCGGCGCGGAAATTTCATTATTGTCCAGAAAAATTCCCAACGGCTTACCGACATTTCTCTCTGTCAATTCTTCAAAAATCTTCGCTCCCTCATCGTTAAATTCAACGCTTATGCTTGGTTGATTGGTAATGTTATCGGAAGCCACACTCGCGCTCTTGATATAACGTCCTGTTAAATTTGTCGGCATAAAAACCTGTTGTTCTTCTCCGGAAGAAGAATTAATTTCCAAAATTTCCCTAAAATCAAGAAGCGGAGTAGAGCCAATCTCCTTAACCGCCTCGGAAACATCTTTGATTCCGGCCAGTTCCACTATTAATCGGTAAGAATCTCCTTCTTTGGCGGAATTAATCAATGGCTCGGAAACGCCGAATAAATTAACCCTCTTCTCAATCACGTCACGAAGTCCAGCCACCGCCGAATTACGCTCGCCAGAAGAGACTTTTGACATATCTACTTCGTAAATCAAATGCGCCCCGCCGATTAAATCAAGGCCAAGCCGCCACGGTAAAGTGTGGCTTATAGAACCCATTGGACCAATAAGCCCAATGGGAGTAATAAAAACAACGGCCACAGCCGAAACAATGATTATCGCTATTAATATAATTATTGGTTTTCGCATAAGCCTTATAAAACCTATTATTCTTAATTAGTCCCATACTAAAATAAAACAGCCATGGAATCAACCCCCCACATAATTTATGTGAGGGAGTCAAGGCTGTTTTATTTTAAAAACTTAAATTTTAAAAATCTCCGGTTATTCCTCCTGGCAAAATAGTCAAATCCGTGCCGACTTCATAATAAGAAGAATTATTTCCGCCGTCTTTAGCCGCTCTGTCATCTTCCGCGCTTCCTGGACCATAAGTTCCGCTCTCCAGTATTGCGTCAACTTCAAATCCTAATGGCGATTTTCTGCAAGCAAAACGATATGCCAAAGTAGAACTGGAAATCTGTGTAACATCACTAGCTGATGGATTTGACGGATCAACTGGCATATTGGAAATCGGAGAACCGCCGGTAAGCGAATCTAAATTAACTTGAAGCCAGCCATTGCCATTTGTCAAACCATTATTATTAGCGACCGTTGAAGTTGTAACCCTTAAAACCGAACTAGAAGCATTAATGCCCGTAACTCTCGTATCGCTTACCCACATTTTTGTTGTTGCGCCACCTCCGCCAATACAAAAAGTATTTGTTCCGTTATCAAGCGACGGCGCATTTTTGCTGGCAATATAAATTCCTAAAGCTGTTTTAATTGTTGATAAATCGCTGATTCTTTGAGAATCCCTTGCCTTTCTTAAAGTTTCAGCCGGATTAAGCAAAAAAATCACAATCGCTCCTAAAACAGCGAGAATGGCGATAACAATTAGAAGTTCTAATAATGTAAATCCTTTTTTATTTTTATTTAATTGCATCATCTTAAAAAATATTTAAATCCGACCTTTCATTTTTTTAAAAAACAAATCTTGCTTATTGCAAATATTTCTTGATTTTTTCAATAACTTCATCAATTCCAATATCAGCTTTAACTAAATACTCTATAACTCCAAGTTCTTTTATTTTTTGTACATCTTCCTGGGCGCCGATATTGGAAAGTACGATTACCGGAACATTTTTCCATTTATTATTGGCTCTTATTTCGCTTAAAACTTCAAAGCCACTTTTTTTCGGTAGCATTAAATCAAGAACAACTAAATCAGGGGAATTATTTTTCTTTAAAAAATCTATCGCCGCTTCTCCATCGCTCACCGATAAAACATTAATTCCCTCTTTTTCCAGCTTAATAGAATAAGCTCTTGTTATGTAAAAATCGTCTTCAATTATTAAAACTGATTTTTTATCCATATTAATATTCTATACCTTTTCTATAATTCTATCAATAATCTCCTCAAGCTGCAATCGCTAAATCTAAATAGGTATCGTTAAATAAAATATCGTCCCCTTCCTTTCTTCTCCGCCTTTTTTTCCAATCCAGACAGTCGGAGATTCAAACCAAATTTTCCCTTTCCAAAATTCAACGAAATTTTTGACTAAAGTCAAACCAATGCCGTTGCCATCAGGGATTTTACTGATGGCATTTTCAGCCCTGAAAAATTTGTTAAAGATATTTTTCTGCTGGCCTTGAGGAATGCCAATACCATCATCTTTAATGGAATAAATAACGCTATTCCCAAAAACAGCAATACTAATTTCAATTTTACCCTTATTATCAGTATAACGAATAGCGTTAGAAAGTAAATTAACTATTACTTGACTAAGCATTGCTTGGTCAATCAATACCTCTGGCAAATCTTTCTCAACTGCGTTAATTTTAATATTGATTTTTTTCTCCTTTGCTAAAAGCGCTAACGATTTAATGATTTCATCCGTAAATTTAACAAGATTTGTTTTTACTGGATTAATTTTTACATTGCCTCCTCCTTCAATCCGCGCCAAAGAAAGAAGTATACCCAAAGCTTCATTAAGCTTTAAAATGCCGTTATATATTTTTTCCATAAAAACTTTCTGGTCTTTATTAAGCGGGCCGGCATCGCCATTACTCAACATTTCCGAATACCATCTGATTGTCGTGAGTGGCGTCCTTAATTGATGCGAAGCGGTAGCGATGAAGCTTGATTTTGCTTCGTCTAATTTTTTTTCTTCTGTTATGTCGCTAAAAACAACAACTGCTCCAACAATATTCCCCTTGCTAACCAAAGGCGTTGAAATCAAAGTTATTGGAAATCTTCTGCCAGAAGAAACAATATAGTAAATATCATCATCTAGTCTGATTGTAACTATTTTGCCGGTTTTTAAAGTTTTAGCAACCGGCCTTTTTTCATCTGGCAATTTTTCACTGCCTTTATACATATTAATTATCTCTTTGGCATCTTTTCCAATGACTCCGGCTACTGAAACTTCAAGAAATCTTGCCGCGATTTCATTTATTAAAACTATTTTATAATCATTATCAATAACCAATAATCCTTCTCCAACAGACGAAACTATCGTCATTGTTTTATCACGCTCGTTTTTCAGGTTAATTTCCAATTCCCGCTCATCTTCCAAAATATTCATCATTGCCAACTCAACTTGCTTAAAATATTCTATCTGCTGTTTTAAATTATTTTTCGTTAATTGCTCGCTGGGCATATAATTATTCCCTCTGCAACTCTTTGAGTTTTTTCTTTAATTCTATCATTTTTAATTCTCTACCAACTGTAAGCTCTTTAAATTTTTCCAGTTCCGTCAATTTTTCCTGAAGTTCTCTGGTCCGTTCAAAAACAATAATTTCAAGATTATTTTTTAATTTTATCAAATCTTCGGTCCTTTCATGGATTCTTCTTTCCAAACTTAAATTAGTTTCTTTTAATTTAATTTCCGCTTCTCTGATTTTTTCCTGAATATCCTGGATATTATCAAGCATATTATTGAAAATCTCCGCCAAATAACCAATTTCATCTTTTGAATTTATATTAATCCGCGCGTTTAAATCGCTTTCTTTGGAAATTTTTTTAATAGCATTTATCACGCTTATTAAATTCTTTAAAAACCAACTGCTTAGGAAAATAATTCCCATAAACCCTATAATCAGCGCCAAAAACGCGCCCGCCAAAAAATGATTAGTTATTATTTTTATCGGCGCCAGTACTTCTTTTAAACTTGCTTCTACTAATAAAACTACTCCCTCCAATTTTAAACATTGAGAAATTCCTAAAGTTTCATTTCCTAAATAATTAATATATGTTTCGTTTATTTTTTTATCTTCTTCAAAACAAGCTTTAACTGGAAAAGTATTAATCTTTTGCTTTAAAACTGAATCTTTAATAAAACGCGAAGGCGTGATCATCAAACCATCGCCGTTAACAAGATAAATTTCTCCCGTTAAGTATTGATCTAAAAACGTTTTTCCCGCGAATATCTCTTCTGACCATTTGCCAAGCAAAACATCGTTTAATTGTTTAGTATTGCTAAAATGAACTAATATAACAGCGTCTAAAGGAATCAGTTTGCCATTATCATCTGTTTTAGTTGAAAAAATTCTGGCTGTGCCATGAATCATCGGCTCCATACTCTCGTCTGTCTCAAAAACAATATTTTTGACGAAAACTTCGCCGAAATTTGATTGAATTGCTTCGTAAAAACGAACGGCTCCATATTCCTTTTCTTCCTTGCTTTCGTCAACTCCGATTCTATCGGCTCTTGAAGAAACAATAACAATTCCGTTTTTATCTAAAATATCAACAATAATAACATCTTTTGCGTAAGGCAATTTCTTATTTTCCAAATAATCCCCAAATTCTTTAATCAATCCGGTCATCTGTTTATTGTCGCCGCTTGCTTTGCCAATTAAAATTTTTTCCGTCGTATTCCTTATATAACCGTCCGAACTCCAATCGGTAGTTCTAATTTTTATATTATTGTTAAAAGTAAAAAATGCGCCTTCGCTTATTTCAGCGATAATGCGAAAATCATTGATGATTTTATTTCTCAAATAATTTTTGAGATAATTATTGGTATAGTAAATTAAACCGCCAACCAAAAAAACTATCAATACCGTGAAAAATAAAATAAGTTTTGTCCTTAATTTCATATACTAGGATTTTATAAACATCACTAGTATTAATTTTACAACTTTTTTGTTTTTTTTAAAAGGGCTTTTTAAAGACTTTAAGGAACTTTATCGGAATTTGTCAAATTCAGCCATTAGCTGATTGAAATTTTTATCAAGATTATTGATAGTTTTTGATTCTTCGTTGATTTTGCCGACTAATTCCGCGATTCTGCCGTTTGTATTTTTATCTTTTGAAAATTTCTGCCTTAAAATTTCTAAAAATTGGACTAAATAATCGTTATACGATATTAACCGGCTGATTAAAGTTGTTTCCGAACCGACTGCCTGAAGCGCTATTTGCGCCGCTTCCGGCGGTTCAATGCCAGAGATATTCTTCGTCATTTTTTCGAGCTGAGCCGACAAACTAATGGCTCTTTCGCGCGCCTGCCTATTATATTCTATTTCTTTAGTTATTAAATTAAGTGCGTCTTCATATTTCGCTTCTTTGTCTAATTCTGATATTTTGCTGATGTTGTTTGCCGTTTGATTGGAGAAGCTGATAATATCTTGAGCAATAAGCGACGCTTCCTGGCGGGCTTTCAAAAATTCATTGGGCACTTCTTTTGTTTTTGAATTTGCCGCCAATAAATAAAAAATCAAATAAGCCGCCACAATAAGAAAGGCAAAAATAATGGAAAACCTTAATCGCCTTGGAATTTTAAAATATAAATTGGCAAATGTGTTCATTTTAAATACCCGACGCGAATAAACGCTTTTTATTACTTTATTAAATTAAATTGCAAAAATCAAGGGAAAAGGTATAATAAAGCCAAAATGCGGGTATCGTATAGTGGCAATACACCAGTTTTCCAAACTGGCGCCAGGGGTTCGATTCCCCTTACCCGCTCAAAATTTATAATAAATTTTGAGCGAGGCTCGCCCGATTTACTGGGTAGCCCGCTTATTGCATTCATCAAAAACATCCGCCCATAGACGGATATTTTTGAGTTTTTGGACCTATGGAGAATTGAACTCCACCCTCATCCATGCCATGGATACGTTCTACCGATAAACTATAGGCCCAATTCAAATATATTACTTAAAATTTTATTTTCTTGCAACTTTTAAACAAAAAAGATAAACTAATAACTAAATCGCCCTCGTCGTTCAATGGATAGGACATGGGTTTCCTAAACCTAAAATCGAGGTTCGATTCCTCGCGAGGGCATGGAAGCGTGCCAGAGCGGTTGAATGGGCCGCACTCGAAATGCGGTATGCCGAAAACGGCATCGGAGGTTCGAATCCTCCCGCTTCCGCCAATTTTCATGTTTTTCAATTTCGCCAAAAAATCGCCGATTATAAAAATCGCCAAAGACATAATGCCAGCAATGGTTTCAATTTTAATTTCCGAAAAAAATAAAAAAACGCTTAAAAAATCAGGAAATTTTGATGAAGTTGAAATCAGCAACGGCTCCGGCTTTATCGTTGACAAAAGCGGCGTTGTATTAACCAACAGACATATTCTCAGCGACCAAACAGCCGATTATTCAGTTATCGCCAACGACGGCGAAAAATTCAAGGCGGAAATTATCGCCCGAGATCCAATAAATGACATCGCCATTCTAAAAATCGCGAATTCACACGAAAAAGAATCAAGATTCCCAATAGTTAAATTAGGTGATTCCAATAAAATTGAATTAGGAGAAAATGTAATCGCTTTCGGCAACGCTTTGGGAATTTTTAAAAACACTGTGTCTGCCGGAATTGTCTCCGGATTAGACAGGCATATTTCCGCAAAAATAAACTTACGAGCAGAAGCTCAAAAAATGAGAGGATTAATTCAAACCGACGCGGCCATTAACCCGGGAAATTCCGGCGGGCCATTAGTTAATATAAAAGGAGAGGTAATCGGCATCAATTCGGTGATGCTTTACGGCGCTGAAAATATCGGTTTGGCTATTCCAATTAATATTGTTAAAAAAGATTTAGAAGATTTAAAAAAACACGGCCATATTCGCCGGCCGCTTTTGGGCGTAAGATATTTAATATTAAACGAGGATTTAAAAGAAAATTTCAATTTGTCTTCAAACCATGGCGCTTTGATAATTAATGAAAACGGCAATCGTCCCGGCATTGTCCCGAAAAGTCCGGCAGAATCAGCCGGACTCAAAGAAAAAGATATTATTTTGGAAATTAATAACGAAAAAATAACTTCGGAAAAAACAATAGAAGATTTTCTGGAAGATTTTTCAGCCGGCGATATATTGCGCCTTAAAATTCTCCGCGCTAAAAAAGAATTTGAAATAAATGTTGCTCTTGCGGAAAGAAAATAATTACCATTCAAATGGATACAATAAAAATCATATTTTTTTTAATAATTGCCATTGTTTTAACGATGTTTTTTCTCAGCAATGTTCCGAATATCATAAGCAGATTAGAAACAATGCCGCCAAAAAAAACAACGGAATCGTTTATCCAAAAGCCGATTTACACGCCGCCAGCCACAACACCGATACAAACTCCCCCACCAACGCCATCGCCTATTAACTCTACCACAACTTATTATCTTCCATATGTTTCCGATTATGAAATTCCAAATGGATTAAAACGCGAACAGCTTTCGCCTTATTTCAGAAAAGTAAGGATTTCTTCTGCTTCCGCTTATTCAACCGTTAATTACCCTTCAAAAATATCCCTAAATTATTATTTAAACGGCGGTGAAGCTATAAATATCACAAGGTGGAAAATAAGAAGCAACAAGGGAGAAATTGAAATCCCAAAAGCAGTTGATAACTATGACCTCTCAATTTTAGCTGTTCCAAAAGATATTATCCTTCAAAATTACGGATATATAGATATTTACAGCAATAAAAGCGCGATTAATCAAAATATCCGGCTCAATAAATGCGCCGGCTACTTGGAAAACTTCTACGATTTTGTCCCTTCTCTTACCCAAAATTGTCCGTTAATTTACGAATCTCGCGCTGAAATCGCCGGATTAGCCGGCTATTGCCAGTCATATATTTATTCTCTCGGAAGCTGCAAGCTTCCCGATACCGCGATTTATAATTCTTTTCCGGGAACCGATGAAGGAAATGCCTGCCGCGCTTATTTAAATACTATCAGCTACGGCACTTGCCTGAAAAAACACTCCAAAGACGACGATTTTTTCAAAAACGAGTGGTGGCTCTGGGTTGATAAAATAATTCTTGACCAGATCCACGACCGCTTACGATTATTCGACGAAAAAGAGCTTTTAGTCGACGAGTATATTTATTAGATTACAAAATTAATCAGCTTGTCCGCTACGAAAATAACTTTTTTAATTTCCTTGCCAGTGATTAAAATTTTAATCCTGTCCGAAAACAATGCCTCTTTTTCCGCTTCTTTTTGGGAGATTCCGCTATTGGCCAAAATTTTATCGCGAGTCTTTCCGTTTATCTGAATTACTAATTCAAAAGTTTCTTCTTTAATAAGATTTTTATCATATCGCGGCCATTTTTCCAGATGCACCGATTTTTTTCCGCCAAGCTGATGCCATAATTCCTCGCTAAGATGAGGCGCGAAAGGCGCCAATAACTTTAAAAATCGTTTTATTGTTTTATCATCGCATTGTTGATGATTTTCTTCTATCTTGTTGAATAAAATCATCAACGCGCTAATCGCCGTGTTAAAATGAAAATTTTCAATATCTTCAGAAATTTTTTTGATAGTTTGGTGTAAAAGTCTTTCTAATTCATCGTTTTTAACGCTTGATACTTGATACTTGATGCTTGATATTAATTTATTTATTCTTTCCAGAAATCTTTTAACTCCGAGTATCCCGGTCGGATTCCACGGTCCGCCTTGGTCATAAGGCCCCATAAAGCAAAGATACATCCTAACGGCATCACTGCCGAATTTTTTAACTAAATTGTCAGGGTCAACAACATTGCCGCGCGATTTAGACATTTTTTGGCCGTCAGAACCAAGAATTATACCTTGATGACGCAAAGCCGCAAACGGCTCGCCAAAATTCAAATAACCGAAATCTTGAAGCGCTTTGGTGAAAAATCGTACATATAAAAGATGCATTGCGGCATGCTCGGCTCCTCCGATATACATATCAACCGGCAGCCAATTTTTTATTTTTTTCCCGTCAGCAAACTTCTTTGAATTATTCGGATCAACATATCGCAAATAATACCAAGAAGAACAGACAAACGTGTCCATTGTGTCTGTTTCTCTTTTTGCTGGATTGCCGCATTTAGGACATTTTACATTTACAAATTTTTTTGAATGAGCTAATGGCGATTTCCCTTCTTCTGTTGGCAAATAATTTTTGATATTCGGCAATATTACCGGCAGTTTTTTCTCCGGTACCGGAACAATTCCGCATCCGCCAGCTGGCGGATCGCAATAAATAATCGGAATCGGCGCACCCCAATAACGCTGCCTTGAAACAAGCCAGTCACGAAGTTTATAATTAATTTTCTTTTCACCCAATTTATTATCTTTAAGCCACTTCATCATTTTTTCTCTCGCTTCCTCGGATTTCATTCCTGTAAATTGACCAGAATTAACAAGGACTCCATCTTCCGCATATGTTTCTTCGCCATTTAATCTTTTAACCCAATCGTCCATTTCCGCATGGCACAACGTATCATAATTAACATTTTCTTTATCGACCCAGATTAACTCATGCGAAATTTCCCATTCTTTATCAACTGGAGATTTTTCTTCATTTATAAGGTCGAATAAAACGCCCGTTGTATAGGCAACCCTATTTTCATCTTTATGCTTGGCAAAATATTCAGCGCGAACTTCCCCGCCCAAAATTTTAACTAATTTAATATTTTTATAGCCGGTTTCTTCTTCTGTCTCTCTTCTGGCCGCTTCCACTACGCTTTCATTTTCTTCAATTCCTCCCATAGGAAAAGTAACCCAATGAAATTTTTTTGATTTTAAACATAGAAATTTATTATTTTTTGGATTCCTTACAAGTGCGTGAACATTTTTTCTTTCCACTGTTTTTTTGCCATAAGCAGGCGGATTTTTTTTATCAATTCTATTTGGTATTACAACCTCTTTAATGGGCAAATTATATTTTTTCGCAAATTCCCAATCCCTTTCATCGTGCGCCGGAACAGCCATCACCGCGCCAGTGCCATAATGCCCCAAGACATAATCCGCAATAAAAACCGGCACTGTTTCATTATTAAAAGGATTTATCGCTTTAATCCCTTTTAATTCAACTCCTGTTTTCTTTTTATCCGCCTCCAATCTTTGAAGTTCAGTTTTTTTTCTTGCCTGCTCAATATAATTTTCAACTTCTTTAATATTCAATATCTCAGATTTTAAATTTGAAATTATGTCATGTTCAGGAGCGATAACCAAATAAGTGCATCCGAAAACAGTATCCGCACGCGTTGTAAAAACTTCAATTGAAAATCGAAGATTTAAAACTGGAAATTTAATTATCGCCCCCTCCGACCGTCCTATCCAATTTTTCTGCATTATTTTTGTTTTTTCCGGCCAATCCAGCTTATCTAAGTCATTCAATAATCTTTCTGCGTAATCAGTAATTTTAAAAAGCCATTGTTCAATATCGCGCTGAACAACCTGCGCATCGCATCTTTCACATTTGCCATTTATCACCTGCTCATTAGCCAAAACAGTATGGCATTTTGGGCACCAATTTGCCGAAACCTTTTTCTTATACGCCAAACCATTCTTAAACATCTGCAAAAACATCCACTGGGTCCATTTATAATATTCCGGCTCAGCGGTAATGATTTTGCGCGACCAGTCATACATATTTCCCATACTTTCAAGCTGAATCGTCATTGTCTTGATATTTTTATAAGTCCAATCCTTCGGATGAATTCCTCTTTTAATAGCCGCATTTTCAGCTGGCAAGCCAAAAGCGTCGAAACCAATTGGCGATAAGACATTAAAACCAGCCATTCTTTTGAAACGGCTGAAAACATCGGCCGGAGCAAAATTATACCAATGGCCGATATGAAGGTTTCCAGAAGGATACGGAAACATCACTAAATGATAAAAATTCTTTCTGCTGAGAACTTTATCTTTCGTCTTATAAATCTTTTTTTGTTTCCATATTTTCTGCCACCTTTTTTCAATCCTATTAAAATCCATATTCTATCTCTTTTTTATACTGAAACTAATCGTAAAATCAACGCCTCCGCCAGACGACACAATCCTATCTATCGGCAGATTAACATTTTCAAAATCTTGAATGCCGATTAAATTGTTTTTGAAATCAATCGCCGCTTGCTCATTAGCAGAACTAGCAGTTATTAAAACAGGCGCATCAATCGATTGTATGAATATTCTTCTAATATCAACTCCTTCCGGCGTCAATGATTTTATTTTTTCAAAAAAAGCCGACCATCTTGACCGCTCGCCATAGGATTCCATCGCAAGGTCGATTCTTTTGTTTAAATTTATTATTTCTTCCTGAAATTTTTGAACTTCGATATTTTCAGCTTGATTATCATTAATCAAAGAAGCGCGCTGCTCTCCCAAAGAAGCGCCCATTCTTATTAAAAATATATCCGCTGCTCCAAAAAAAATATTTATAAAAATTAAAAAGATGCAAAATGCAAAACTCCAAATTTTAACAAATCTTACTATTCTTTGATTATGAAATTCTTTTTCAGTGCCGATTTTAGATAAACTTATAATTGTATCTAGTGAACGGGGAATTAACCCTCTTAAAGCCGAACCTAAAACCGAAAAATTAAACTGTGAAATATTTGAATATTTGGAAGGAACAAACGGCTGAACCTTAAAGGGAAAATTCTTGCCTATTAATTCAATAATTTCGTCTTTTAATCCATAAGCAATTAAATAAAATTCTTTAACTTGTCCATCCCAATGAGTTGTATAAAAACTAATCACTCTTTTGATTTCTTCAACAATCACGTTTTTGAAAGAATCAAAAGAAACTTGCCGCTGATCCTTATAAATAGACTGCCAAGAAACAAAATGGTTAAAATAAATATCGCCGTTTTTCAACAAACTGAATCCAAGTCCGTTGACGCCGACAAGAAAAAGAATAAAATGGTTATCTGTACCTATTATATTGGCGGCACCTTCTTTTATCAAACGGCCAAGAGCTAATCCACCGAATTCAATAGCTACCGGCATAAAACCAACAGCTTTTAAAGAACTATCGAAATCGTCTATTATTTCTTTTTGGATAAAAACTCCTAAAATCTCCATATCCCCTCCATCTTTCTTATTATCGTCTAATATCTGCCAATCGGAATAAACATTAGCAAAATCAATAGGAGAAAGCATCTGCAAATTAAGCCTTATCGTTTCTTCCATGTTGGCGCCGATAGTAGGAGGAAGATTAAAAAGCTGAGTATAAATATTACTATCAGAAATATTAACTATAACGTAGTTTCTTTTTTTCCCCCCTGAAGAAATTTGCTTTTTCAGCTCTTCCAAGGCGCTTATTAATTTATCGCGTTTAACAATCTTGCCATCAACAACAACGCCAGTTTCCAGTTTAATTGAATAAAAAAGCGGCTCTCCTCCCCTAAAAAGGCAAAACCTTAAATCAACGTCCGTTATTTCTAAAGCATTAATCTGCGGCTGAGGGCTAATAATATTTAATATTTTTTTAAAATTCATTTTTAAATTTCAACTTCTCTGATAAATTCAACCTTAACTTCTTCATCGTTATTATCAACTCCGGTGACCGCCGTTAATTTACGCCGTTTGGGTCCGGCTGAACCCAAAGAAGTAATTTCATATTTTCCAATAGAAGGCGAATCTTTTAAAATCCAAACTTGTGTTGAATTATTACCGATATTTAAAACATAAGGGTAAGGCAAAATAGTATCTCCCTTATTTCTAATAATCTTGATTATGGCGTCATCAACGCCGCTTTTAGCCGCCGATAATGCTTCTTCCGATATTTTAACTCCAAATCCGGAAGAATTCAAAAAATAAGAAATAAAAAGTCCAGCAATGCCGATTTCAACAATCAATCCGCCAATTAAAAGAATAACAGGCAAGACAGCGATACCGCTGATATTTTTATTTATATTGAATCTGCCCATTTGAATTAATTGTTATTGTCGTTGTGGCCAAAGAATTATTTTTTAAAAAGATAACAACGGTTGTTGACGATGTTGGCAAGCCGTTCATTTTATTAAAAGAAATATTTTTACTATTACCAATAACCGGATCTAAAAATTGAATATTGGGACGCAAATTTTTCTTTGAGACGAAAGTAGTTGTTACTCCCCTATATAAAACATAAAAACCGCTATTATTAGCCGCATTTTCAAAATAAACTCCCCACTGACTGCTGTCTTCCTGACTTATTGAACGATCTTGAGCGTTGCGCAAAACCGAAATAATTTCTCTAGCTGTAAGCTCTAGCTCGCTTTGCGATTTAAAATTAAATCCTATAATACTATAAGAACTAATAATGATAATGACGGAAATAGCCATTACGATAATAAGTTCAATCAAAGTAAACCCCGACCCTCTGTCAATTCCCATAATTTTTAATTATATTCAAAACCTGACTATCGTCTTTTAATCTTGTTTTCCAAATAATTTTTTCCCTATTAATATAAATTTTACTTTCCGGGCCCCAAAAAGCATTTTCAAATTTCAAAACGCTAAAAGGATTTTGAGAATCAGAAATATTTTTCTGCAAGAAATAAACATCGCTTAAAAATAAATAAGGGAAAATGCTTACTTTTCCAAAATAAATATCTCCGTTTTCCAAATAAACCGCGTAATACGGTTTTTCAACATTATTTTGCCGCCAATAAATAATAGCCATCAAAATAATAACCAACGCTACAAGAAAAAGCAAAATATTTTTTTTTGATAAAAACATTAATTCAACTGATTTTTTTATTTACGGACTCCAGCTTATATTTATTTCATCAACCTTTGGCCCGTAAGGCTGTGTTGAAGACACGAAAATTTTATATCGGAAATACCGATAGTTATTATTATACTGCAAATTTACCGATTTAACAGCTCCCGGACCGGAAGTTTCGTAATAAACGCCGCTTGTTCCATCTGGGCCATAATAATTCCAAGGACCGCTCGGACTACTAGTAGCGGCAATTTGAAATTTAACACTTGCAGATGGATTACCATTCAAATTTCCATTCCAGCTAATAGTATTTATAGCCGCTTTGCTTTGGCCTGTTGACTGGCTAAAAAATTCAAAAACACTAGAGGTAAGTTTCGCGCTAGTTGATGTTGAAGTTTGATAGATATTGCCGCCATTGCCGCCGGAAAAGCTCATATTTGTTGAAGTGGTGAATTTATTATTGACGACTGCGGCGCCAGTTGAAGTAGGAAAAAATTCCTGACCCGACCCATCGCTCCAATCGCTTTGTTTAAAATTAAAATTCCGATTGCGCGTTAAATAAACAGATCTTACTAAAGAACCGTTATTTTTCCAATTAATTATTATGGTGACTTTTTGAGTTGAAGGGTCTTCCAAAACCTCGCCACTTGAAGGCCAAACAGAACAAGAAGTGCTGGTTGCGGCATTTGTAATATTGCCAATCCCGCAAGAGTCGCGATTAATGTTTTCAATGGAAAAGTATCTGGTAAAATTCTCTCCCTCTATAACAGTTGATGAAGCGCCCGCTTCCAAAACATAAGTCGTGCTTGAAGCAATTAGATGGAATTGCGAATTTGAACCCTTTGGATTTCCAGGGCAAACACCTGAGGGCGGACAATAAATTTCCAGCCACCTCGACTGTGAAATCGCATTGATATTATCAAAATATTCTTGTGCCAGAAAACTGGCGATTTGATTCATTCTTACTTCTAAACTATTCCTTAAAACAAGATAGATAGCCGAAGTGGCCGCTGTAATAAAAATACCTCCGATTGTCAAAGCAATAATTAATTCAATCAAAGATTGGCCAGAGATTCTATTTAAAAATTGCTTCATTAAAAAATTTATTGAATCCGCCAGTTAGCGGAATAAATTAAAAATTATTAAAATTGCCCGACAAGCTGATAAATCGGCACAATAATAGATAAGGCAATAAAAGCAATAACTAAACCAATAATTAAAAGTAAAATAGGTTCCAAAAAAGAAACAAGACTTTTAATAGAAGACTCTATCTCTGATTCATAAAAATCTCCCATAGTAGACAGCATATTTTCAATGTGGCCGGCTTTTTCAGAAATCGCCATTAAATTAACGACCATTCGCGGGAAAACCGTCTCGCGCCTAAAAGCTTCGCCAATTGTCATTCCCTTGGAAATTCCTTCACGAGATATTCTTAATAAAGAACTTTTTATCTCTTCCGAGCCCACGGCGTCGGCGGTTATTTCAAGAGAATTCAAAATCGGCATACCGGCTGATAGCAACGCCGACAGCGTTGAAACAAAACGCTGAAGGGCAATTTTTTTTAAAACCGATCCGACCGCTGGCAACTTAGTTATAAACCGATAAAAGATTTTTCTGCCTGCCAAAGTTTTAAAAGAAAAAAACAATCCGCCGAAAATGATTAACATAAACAAACCCAGAATAATCCAAACATAATCACCGATGAAAAGACTGATGGAAAAAACAACTCTTGAAAAAGCCGGCGGTTCAAACCCGCCAGAATTAAAAACATTGGCTATTTTAGGCAAGGCAAAACTAATCAACAATACAAGCACAATAATGGAAACAATGGCAAGAATTATTGGATATGTAATCGCCGCTTTTATTCTATTTCTTAAATCTTGATCTCTTTGAAGGGAAATACTTAATTGTTCAAGAACATTCTCAAGATTCCCAGACGCTTCGCCGGCTTTTATTAAATTAACAAAAACTGGAGAAAAAATTTTCGGGTATTTGGCAAAAACATAACAAAATGGTTGACCTTTTTCCAAACCAAGCCGAATTTCGATTAAAAGGGCTTTAAGCGAGGGATTATCGAAATCAGCGATTAGAATATCAATCGCTTTGAATAAATCGGTGCCAATCTTAAGCATCAATGATAAATATCTCGTTAAAAAAATTTTATCACTGATTAAAACAGATTTCTTGAAAATTTTAAAACCAGCGCTCTTCCCAACTTCTTTTAAAATTTTAAGGGATAACGGTTTCAATCCTTGATTAGCAAGGTATTTTAAAACATCGAGAGAATTATCAGCTTCATAATTGCCTTCTATAGTATTACCAGAAACATTAGTGGCGATATAATGAAAACGCATATTAGTTAATTGGTTGATTAGTTAATTGGTTGATTAGTTTTTTACTAATTGACTAACTAACCAATTCGCTAATTAACTATTCTCGTATCACGCGAAGCACTTCATCAATTGTCGTCATTCCCAATTCCGCTTTCCGCAAACCATCCTCAAACATAGTAACCATCCCCCCCTTCTTTGCTAAAACTAAAATATTATCCAAAGAAAATCCCGGGCTTATAATTTCTTTTCTTAAGTTTTCGTCTATACTTAAAATTTCAAAAATGCCAATCCGACCGGAAAATCCCGAATTATTGCAAGCCGAACAACCCTTTCCCCTATATAAAATTTTCGGCTCTTTATAATTCAAAACCAATTTTAAATCTTCAATCTGCTTCTTTAATAATTCTAACAAATTTTCGGACGGCGTGAAAGACTCGATGCAATTAAGACAAATTTTTCTTACTAATCTTTGAGCAAGCACTGCATTTAAAACCGCTGCCACCAAAAAAGGCGCTATTTTCATATCAATCATTCGAGGTACGGCAGTTGCAGCGTCATTTGTATGCAAGCTTGAAAGAAGTAAATGGCCGGTTAATGCGGCATGGACGCTAATTTCCGCCGTTTCTTCATCCCTAACTTCACCGACCATAATAATATTCGGGTCTTGTCTTAAAATCGAGCGAAGTCCGGAGGCAAAAGTAATGCCCGCTTGAATGTTTATTTGAGTTTGATTGATATATTTAATGTCGTATTCTATCGGGTCCTCAATGGTAACAATATTAACCTCTGGATGATTTAAAATATTCAAAATAGAATATAAAGTTGTTGTCTTTCCAGAGCCAGTCGGTCCAGTAATCAAAACCATGCCGTAGCTTTTCTTAATATTTTCAATAATCAATTTTTCAACATCATCAAGCATTCCCAATTCTTTCAATGAAAGAGGTTTTTGCGTTGCCGGCAAAAGACGCATTTCCACTTTTTCACCGTAAAAAGTAGGTATTGTCGAAACTCTGATATCTATCAAATCAATCCCGACTTTATGGCGGAAACGGCCATCCTGCGGTTTTTGATGTTCATCTATTTTCAATCCGGAAAGCAATTTCATTCTAGCGATTATCGGCGCATGTACTTCCTTAGAAATCGAAAAGACCTCGTGGAGAATGCCGTCTATTCTGAATCTCACGAAAATGCCGTCGTCAAAAATTTCTATATGAATATCCGAAGATCTCAACGACACCGCGTATGAAAGAAGATTATCTATAATCGCCACTATCGGCATTGCCCGCGCCGCTTCTTCAACGGTGTTTATTTTCTGGCGCAAAGAAGCCTGAATATTTTCATCTATGATTTTTTTGAAATCTTCGGTGAATTGCTTGCCATAAACGGAAAATCCTTTATCAAGGTCGTCATTTGTAGCTAGAAAAGCCTTAATATTAGTTCTAAGATTTTTTTTTAAAAATTCTAAAATATTTAAGTCTGTTGGGTCTTCCATCGCCGCCAAAAGAGTACCGTCCGCTTCTTCATCAAAGATAATAACCCTTTTCTGCCTTGCCAATCCTTCTGATAATTTTCTTAATGCTTTTTCATTAATTTGACGATTGATTAAATTCGCTTTAACAACATTGAAATACTTTGACAAAACTGAATAAAGGTATTCCATCGATACAATATTTCTAGAAATCAAAACATCGCCAACATGTTGATTTTTCCTTAATGCTTCTTTTTCTACATCATCAAATGCGTCGCTTTCTATAAGCCCCTCACCTACTAAGATCTCTTTTAATTTTTTCGAAGGAATTTGAAGCATATTTATTCAACCGCTACTCTTAAAACTTCTTCAACCGTAATTAATCCTTTTTCTATTTTATCCAATCCATCTTCTATCATCAATCGCATACCATCTCTTTGCGCTTGTTTTTTTATGGCATTAACAGGCGACTTGGCAATAATCAAATTCCGAATTTCATCGGAAACATACATAATCTCAAAAATACCTACTTGGCCGCGATAACCGGAAAAACCGCAAGCTCCACAACCTTGTCCCTGATATATTACCGACGGTAACGTCAATTTTACACTAGTATTCTTAGTATATTCTTTAAAAATATTAACTATTTCCTTCGTTGGTTTCGTTGAATGAACGCAAGAATTGCATATTCTTCTCGCCAATCTCTGAGCAATAACAACATTTACCGTTGAAGCTATCAAAAACGTAGGCACTTTTAAATCAATGAGTCTTGGAACGGCAGTTGCCGCATCATTAGTGTGAAGAGTGGAAAGTAAACGATGGCCAGTCAACGCGGCGTTTACGGCAATATCAGCAGTTTCTGAATCGCGAATTTCACCTATCATAATAATATCCGGATTTTGCCTTACCAACGACTTCAAGCCAGCGGCAAACGTCAATCCTGATTTGATATTAACCTGTGTTTGATTGACTCCAACGATATCATATTCTATTGGGTCTTCTATAGTGGTGATATTCACTTTTGGAGTATTCAAGATACCCAATACTGCATAAAGAGTAGTTGTTTTTCCGGCGCCGGTCGGACCGGTAACTAAAATCATTCCCCGCGGTTTTTGAATCGCAATTTCCAAATTAATTAAATTATCAGACGAAAATCCAAGTTCATAAAGAGTAAGCGGCCGTAAAGAACCTTTTAAAAGCCTCATTTCAGCCTTTTCTCCATGGAACGTCGGGATAATTGAAACCCGAATATCTATAAACTGATCTTCTATGGGAAAACGGAATCGGCCGTCTTGAGGAGAGTTATGGACATCTATCTGCAAATTAGTTATTACTTTAATCCGCGCGACTAGAATTGAAGCTATTATTGGCGGAAGACTCAAAATCTCATTAAGAATTCCGTCAATCCTATATCTGACGATTAATTTGTTTTCAAATGGCTCAAAATGAATATCTGACGCTCCCATTGTTACCGCATGTTCGATAATCGTATTAACAATGGTAATAATCGGCAAAGCTCCAACCATTTTTGAAATATTAACGGCTCCGACAATTCCAATTGATTCATTTATATTATTTTCAATAATCTTTCCGAATTCTTCGTTAATTTTTTTCTTATACTGCCTTAAGCCGTATTTCAAATCGCTTGGCGTTACCAAATAAACATCCAGCCAAACATTTAGCTTAAGCATTAAATAATTAATAGTCTGAAAATCCTCCGGATCAATCATTGCCAGCTTCCCCTCTTTCGCCTCTTTATTGAATTCAAAAAGAATAACCTGGCGGCTTTTAGCGTAAGACTCCGGAATTAATTCCAGAATTTCAGCCGAAATTTTAATTCCCGAAAGATTGACAACCGGCACTTCAAAAAATTTAGCAATGTTCTCAGTTAAATATTTTTCATCAATAAAGCCCTTGCCTATCAAAATATCGAGAGGCATCCTATTGCTTCGCTCCGCTTCTTCTTGAGCCGCTAAAAAATCTTTTTCTTTCACCAATCCTGAGTCAGCGATTATTTTTTTTATATCTTCTGTTAATAAATGCATATTCGCTTCGCTCAAAATAATAAATAATAAATAAAAAATATTTTTTATTTATTATTTACACACAAAGTCCCCAACTGCAAGTCGGACATTTGGTGCAACCTTCCTGTTTTACCAAAATCGTATTGCAATTAGGGCAATTTTTCAACAAATTTTTCGGCTCTAAATTGCCATTATCAACCGGAGATAAGCCAAGACTTCCCGAAGAAGCCGCAATATTCGCTCCGGCCTCGGAATAGACAGCTAATCCTTTGGCTTTCTCGTCTTTAATAAGAGAAATTCTCATATTTTCTTTAGGTTTTTTCTTTGTACTGCCGCCAACCAATACCTGAGATTGTAAGGACCTGTCCCGATAAATTGTCGCGCCCTTACATCCAAGCTCGTAAGCCATCAAATAAGCTTTTTTAATGTCATCAACAGTCGCTTCAGCTGGGAAATTATTTGTTTTAGAAATGGAAGAATCCGTCCATTTCTGGAAAGAAGCTAAAACTTTAATATGGTCGGCTGGAGAAATATCCATCGCAGTAACAAATATTTTTTTTATTTTTTCCGGAATATAAGGGATGCTTCTCACGCTGCCGTTTAAAACCGCAGTGTCTTTTATAAGATCCTCATCCATTAATCCTTCTTTTCTCATTTTTTCTTCAAAAACAGGGTCAATATAATAAAAATTCCCGATTGCCACGCTCTTTTCAAAAACCAGGCTGAAAACCGGCTCAATACCCGAAGAACAACCGGCAATCATTGAAATAGAGCCCGTTGGCGCGATTACAGTATTGAAAGCATTGCGAATGCCGAATTTCTTTATTTTCTTCGCAATTTCATTCCAATCAAAATGCCATGATTTTTTGTCTTTAAATCCGGCAAACGGCAATTTACCGTCTTTATAAAACGACTTGTCAAAATAAGGCATTCTGCCGCGCTCTTTTGATAATTCAACTGAAGCCGATTTAGAATGATAATTAATAAATTCCATCAGCTTCTCCATAAATTCCAGCCCTTGTTTTGAAGCATATGGAATTTCAAGTTCATAAAGCAAATCTCCTGTGCCCATTACTCCCAAACCGAGTTTTCTCGTATTTAAAGTCATCTCTTCAATTTCCGGCAAAGGATATTTATTTATATCAACAACATTGTCTAGAAATTTCGTGGCGATAATAACATCATTCTCCAGCTGCTTCCAGTCAAAATGCGGTTTTTTATCGCCATTTTTCCTAAGATAAGCCCAGATATTGATTGAGCCGAGATTACAGCTCTCATTTGGGTATAATAAAACTTCACCGCATGGATTAGTGCATTCTATGGGTCCTAAAGTTTTTGCAAAAGGATTATATTCATTGATGCGGTCGTGAAAAAGAACTCCCGGCTCGGCTGATTCCCAAGCATGATGGGCGATCATTTCAAAAAGTTGTTTGGCGTCGATTTCTTTTACCGCTTTGCCGGTCCTTGAATTTATTAATACATAGGGCTTATTTTCTTCTATTGCTTTCCAAAATTCCGGCTTTAACATAATAGAAATATTAAAATTACGCAGAGCTTTATTGCCTTCTTTGGCGGTAATAAATTGTTCAATATCGGGGTGGTTGGAATTCAAAATTCCCATATTCGCTCCCCGTCTTATGCCGCCTTGTTTTATAACGTCAGTCATATTATCAAACATGCTCATAAAACTTATCGGACCAGAAGCAAGGCCGCCTGTAGTTTTCACAAAGTCACCGGCAAACCTAAGTTTTGAAAAATTATAGCCGACTCCTCCGCCTGATTTAAAAATAATCGCCGCGGCTTTAAGAGTATCCATAATGGAATCAATAGAATCCTCAATGCCCAGAACAAAACAAGCGCTTCCCATTCCCAAATAATTTCCGAAATTAGCAATAGCCGGCGTATTGGGCAAAAACCGACGATTAACCATTAAATTATAATAAGCGGATATTTCGTCTTCGTATTTATCGAAATATCCTTTTTTTAAAAGATTTAGAAATCCGTTCCAGGAAACCTTGATTTTTCTTTGCTTGGCAAAACGGTCATATATCCTTTTCATTCCTTCAAGATGAAATTGATTAAGCTTATACCTGCCTACGGAAAATTTTTGAGCGAATTTCACCAAATCAAAATCTTCAATCGCGTGTTCAGGCGCCTTGCTATTTCTAACGTAAATTTTTTTGTCGTAGAAAAGAGAAGGGATGACCGCGTGAACCGCCACCCTTTCAAAAAGTTCTTTTACCGACTCAATCACTTCGCCATTTTCATTTTTTTTTAAATACCTTGAAGCTAAAACTCTTAAAGCATTAGTATCAAATTTTTTATCAATCTCGTCTATTTCCTCTTTATTTAAAATTTGTTTTTTCTCATTTCTTATTTCAGCCCGATGCTGTCGGTATAAAATATAAGCTTTCGCTATCCTAGCCTTTCCCGAATCTATTAAAACCGATTCCACTATATCTTGAACATCTTCAACATTCGGCAATGATCTTTTTTTAAATTTTTTATTAAGGCGCTCGACAATTTCTTTAGTTAAAGAATTTGCCATTTGCCAATTTTGTTCGCCAACGGCGACTGATGCTTTATAAATAGCGTTTACAATTTTATCAGCCCTAAATGGCACTATCTGATTATTACGTTTTTTAATAGATTTAAACATAAAAAAATAATACTAAACCACGAATGTATGCGAATGCCGCAAATTTTATTTAAGTCGATTTCTATTTTCGTGGAATTCGCATGTATTTGTAGTTTTGCATCGCGTTTATTTTCTTTTTTTTCTTAAAAATGTCGGGATATCCCAAATTTCTTCTTTTTGAATACCTGTTTCTTTTTGCTCGGCTGGTTGTTTATCAGCATTTTTCCCGGTTTTCGCAGATTTATCTTCATACGCGTTATCGGAAAAACGATTAATATCCGATAAAAAAAGATTAGGTGTGGCATTAATTTCCCTTTTAAAATCGCCATTAAAACTGGTTGCTATCAAAGTCACTTTCAATTCTCCCTTTTTCAATTTTCTATCATAATGCGCTCCAAATATTATCCTTGAAGAATGATGCGACTGTTCGGAAATCAGCCTCGCTATTTCATAAATCTCATTCATTTTCAAATCTTTATGCCCCGAAACACTAAAAATTATTCTTTTCGCCCCGTTAATCGAAGTTTCAAGCAATGGCGAATTAATCGCGGCATTAACCGCGGTAAGCGCCCTGTCTCCGCCAGAACTAACGCCTAATCCTATTATCGCCATACCGGCATTCTGAATAATAGATCTCACATCGGCAAAATCAATATTAATTATCCCGGGAGAAGCAATTAATTCAGCGATTGAGAAAACGGAATTTTTAAGAACTTCGTCTATGGCTTCAAAAGCTTTTATAAGCGATGTATTTTTGCTGATGACGGAAAAAATCCGATCATTGGGAATCATAATTAAAGTATCAACTCGGTCTTTTATGCGGCTCACTCCTTCGTCAGCGATTCTCATTCTTTCAAATCCTTCGAAAATAAACGGCTTAGTGATAACAGCCACTGTTAAAATTCCCATTTCTTTAGCCATTTCCGCTATAACGGGCAAAGCGCCCGTACCGCTGCCGCCGCCGAAACCGGCTGTCAAAAAAAGCAAATCGGCGTCTTTTATCGCTTCGGATATTTCATTCCGGCTTTCTTCAGCCGCCAATTTTCCAAGCTCAGGATCCATCCCGGTACCCAATCCTTTGGTAATATTTTTTCCTATGCAAATTTTCTTCTTAGCAACGCAATAATTCAAATCCTGAATATCGGTATTAATGGCGATGAGGTCAATACCCCTTAGAAAACCTTCACTCATCCTCGTTATTGCGTTGCAACCGGCGCCTCCGATACCAATTACTTTTATCTTCGCCAAATTATATTCTTTCAACTTATGGCTTACTTTATTTTTTGCTTTTCGGCGGATAATTTTTGACGCGGTGCTTGATTTATTTCTATAACGAACCGGTTTGATATTTTTTTTACTTCGCTTTACCGAAGCTCGTAAGAGCGAAGGCGAGAAACGGCGAATAGCCGCTTTAATTTTAATTTTGGATTTTAAATTATTTTTTTTTGCCTTTTCTTTCATTTTAAAAAATAAATCTTGCGCGATTTTTATCCCGCTAGAAATAATATTCCTTCATCAATTTAAGGAATATTTCCCTTAATAGAAACGAAAATTTCTAACGGGATTTATAAAAACTCTCCTTTAGAAAATAAAATATCAACTCTATTACTAGCCTCCGATAATCTCATTTACTTTTTTAACAACATCGCTTAAATTATCCGTCTTATGAACATATCCGGCGGCTCCTATATTTTTCGCGAAATGTTCGTCAACTGAAGCTCCGGCAACATTTTCTCCGAGATTAGTTAAGAATACTATTTTGGGAATATTTTTTCCTAATCTATTTTTTAGCTGGTCAAAAAATTCAAAACCATCCATTCCCGGCATTGAAATATCCAAAAGAATTAAAACAGGTTTTTCAAATTCAATTTCTTTTAAAGCCTCTAAGGGGTTTGAATAAGTTTTAATTTCAAATCCGGCATTGCCTAACGCTGTCCCGAAAATTTTTAAGAAAGAAACCTCATCGTCTATTATTAAAATTTTTGGCTTGGTATTCATATTGGTATTCATATCTAGTATAAGAATTCTAAATAAATTATTAAAAATATCATTTAGAATTCATTTTATTTATTGATAATGATTATTTTCAGATAATAATTCCTTTAATTTATTTTCTATGATTTTTCTCAAAAATTCCACGTTTTCTTTACTAGTTAAATTACCGTCATTATAAGGCAAATTGATAATATTTGCAAAAATCGGCTGGCCAAAAAAAACCGAAATTTTATTATAATGAAATAAAAAATTCATAATATTAAGATCAAAAGTGCCTGATAATGCAAGCGGAAGCACCGGAATGCCTGTTTTAAGGGCCAAATAAGCTATTCCTGATTTAATTTCTCCCAATTCGCCGTTTTTTGACTTACCTCCTTCTACAAAAATTCCCACAACCTCGCCATTTTCCGCCAAAGAAACGGCATCCTTAAGTGAATTTTCAATGCCTATATTATATTCAACCCTGAAAGTTCCATAAAATCTTAATATTTCCCTTAAAATCGGCTTATCAAAAATATTCGCTTTAGTCATGTATCTAATTGGAAAAAAATCAGAATTAAAAGGAAAAGCAGCTGCCGCAATAAAAGGATCGGCGTAATTCGCATGTATTGCCACCGCAACAATGAAAGGCTTTTTTAATTTTAAAAGATTTTCTTCTCCACGTACTTTAAATCGGCAAAAAAGTGTTAAAATCGGCCTGACAATCAACCATGTAAAATTCCAAATAAATTTTCTAACCATTGTCTCCATTCTTACTCATTATTTCTTATATGTTATGGCATAAAATATTTCAATACCTTTTTAAACGAAAGATTTTCTTTAATTAGCCAGCCGCTTTCCTTTGCGCATTGATCCATACCGCAATAAAGTAAACCCGTTACAGTGGCAAATTCCGGCTCATTAATATAATTTTCGAAATCACGGTGATAAATTTCCAATTCTTTTGTTTCCGGCAAACCGATATCCGAAGAAATTTTCAATTCTTTTTTCGCCAAATCAATAATGCCGGGAATTTTGGCGCCGCCGCCGCAAAGTATCGCTCCAGCCGGCAATTGTCCATGTTTGCCAATGATTTTCAATTCTCTATTGATAAATTCAAATATTTCTTCTAATCTGCTTTCTATTATTTCCGCGACAAAATATGCTGAAATGCTTGATTTAAAATTTTTATCAAGAGCGTTCGCTTCAAAGCCACTCTTTTCTAAAATTTCTTGAAGAGTTATTTTCCCTTTCGCTGGCACCTCGGAAGAAATCGCTCTTCCAAAAAAAATTTTAACTATCTCGGCCAAAGCAACAGAACATTTTAAACCAACAGCCAAATCATTGGTAATATTTGAAGACCCAATCGGGAAACTCATTGCATAAACAAGCTTTCCTTCTTCATATACGCTCATCGAAGTTGTACCAGCGCCAATATCAATCAGCACAACCCCTAAATCTTTATTGCTTTTAGTCAAAATCGAACGGCTGGCGGCTAGTGGATTATACACTAAACCGCCCACGCCGCCGCCCAAAGATTCAATTGAATTCAAAATATTCTTAACATTTAAAGAAAATACATCAATTACCAAACTGTTGACTTCCAATCTGGTTCCCGACATTCCTAACGGTTCTCTTACGTCATTAATTCCGTCAATAATGTATTCTCTTGTAATATTATGGATTATCATCCTGTTGGGCAAAAGCTTTATGGCCTGAGATGCCTTAACGACTCTGTCAATATCATCTTGGGAAATTTCATTATCCGCCCGCGAAACAGCGATTATACCGCGGGAATTCTGGCATTTTATATTAGCTCCGCCAACATTGACAAAAATATTTTTAATAGCTGCCTTATCTTTAGCTTTAATTTTTTCGAAAATCTTTCCCATGGGGACTAAAATCTCGTTTACATCAACAATTTCCCCCTTGCGGACGCCACTAGAATACTCCTCTAAAACGTCTATTAAAAACGGTTTTCTATTTTTATCTATTTCTGCCAGAAAGGCTTTTATTTTATATGAACCAATATCTAAAGCAGTGATAAACATAAATTGCTAAATTGCTGATTTAAAAATTGAATGATTAATTTTTAGTTTCCCGATTAGTATTTTTTCAATTTTTTCCATTTTAATTCTATCACTTTTCTTTTTATGGTCATAGCCAAAAAGATGTAATAAACCATGAACTAATAACTGATAACTAACAACTGATAATCCGCGACTGCTGTTTGTTGTTAATTGCAAGTCATTTGTCAAATTAATGTATATTTCTCCTATTGGTTTTATTTTCTTTGTTTTGCCGCGGCTAATTAACTCCGGATGAGGAAATTCTTCAGATTCATTAAAACTCAAAACATCTGCTGCTTTATTTTTATTCCTAAATTTCTTGTTTAAAAATTTCATTATTTTATCTCCAGCCAAATAAATTTCCAAATAAATATTATTTTTACCAAAAGCTTCCAATAATGCCTTCGCGGCTGAAAAAACCGGATTCTCTAATTTTTTGAATTCCCCTCCCAAGGAAAAAACGGTAATTTTATTCATTTCCTAATTTCTTTTTAATTAATTCTACTATTAAGGCCGATTCCGCTCTTCCTTTTAATTTTTTGGCCGCCGCCGCCATTACCCGACTGAAATCTTTTTGGGAAAACGCTCCAGTTGCTTCAATCGCTTCCATCACTATTTTTTCAATTTCTTCAGAACCGGCTTGGACCGGTAAATAATTCTGGATAATTGAAATCTCTTTTAATTCTTTATCGGTCAAATCCTTTCTTCCGGCATTAGAATATATCTGAACCGCTTCTTTTCTTTTTTTTATTTCCTTAAATAAAATTTCAACTATTTCTTCATCTGATAATTTTGGATTTTCACCCTTTCCTCTTTTTTCTATTTCTTTGTTTTTAAATACGGCAATCATCATGCGTAAAACGCCTACACAAAAAACATCTCCTTCCTTAATGGCGTTTTTTACATCTTGATTTATTTTTTCTAATAGCATAATTGATTAAAAATAAACGCCGAAACGCGTTATTGCCGCTATTCAAAAACCAAAAACTGTCATCAACAAACTGCGCGAAAAAGCATTAGTCGTAAAAAACTACGTTTTATCATTTTTTTTTCGCGCTGACAAATTCTTTTTTCTTCTTGGCGCGATATATGGCCGAAACTCTTCTGGCACGACGGCTCACCTTCCTTTTTCGATAACGCCTTTTCTTAGCTTCCAGCAAAACGCCGCTTTGTTTCATTTTCGTGGAAAAACGGTGTAAAAACGCTCCGACCGATTCTCCTTCTTTTCTTTTTACTTCAATCATTTATTGCGTTTAATCCTACTAATTTACAAATTTTTACTAATATTACTAATAATTTATATCAGTATAATTAATAATTTATTAGTATATTGGTAAGGCTTATTAATGGATTATTTTTTTCTTTATTTCTTCTAATGTTTCTTTTGGCGGGTTATCGACCACAACGTGGATTGAACCGCCTTTATCGCCATGCCACCTCGGCATTACATGAATGTGAAGATGGTCAATGGCTTGTCCGCTCACTTTACCATGATTAATTCCTATTGTAAATCCATCCGGCTTTAACGATTTGCTTAAAATCGCGACAACCTTTTTTACCGCCTTAAAAACATCTCCTATTTCTTTATCCGTTAAATCTAAAATGTTTTCCGCATGGTTTTTCGGTAAAATCATCGTGTGGCCAGTGGTTTTCGGATGAACATCTAAAATAGCCATTGACATATTATCTTCATAAATTATCTCCGCTGATATTTCTTTTTTTATAATTTTACAGAATAAACAATTCTCCATAAATTACGTTGAAGTTTAATGAAATTTTTTTCTAACTTCTTCTACCACTCTTTTAACCGGAACCGCTTCCTGATTGCCAGTTTCCATATTCCTTATTATCACCGATTCTTCGAAAACTTCTTTCTGGCCGATAATCAAAGTCAATAAAACTTTCGCCTTGTCGGCGGCGCGCAATTGGGATTTTAAAGATTCCTTGCCAAGAGATTCAATCGCTTTAATTCCCGCTTTTCGCAATTCTTCAAAAATAACGAAATTTCTTTTTTTAGCTTCTTCGCCGATATGAATTAAAAATATTTTAGCTCCGCTTCTCGACAAAGGAGCGATTTCCTGCTGTTTCATCAGTTCAACCACTCTGTCGATTCCGACTCCTCCGCCAACACTGTTCGTCTTTTGCCGATAAAGCATTTCCGCGAGATAATCATATCTACCGCCTCCGCCAACCGCTATATTAAAATTTTCCGTCTCGGAAAAAAACTCAAAAACGGTTCTATTATAATAATCCAGCCCTCTTACCAAAAAAGGATTAAGCGAATAAGGAATTGAGACAATATCAAGATATTCAATAGTGCCTTTAAAATGTTTTCTGCAAGAAACGCAAAGTTTGTCAATAATCAAAGGCGCTTCCGCTTTAACAGGCTGGCAAATTTCATTTTTGCAATCAAGCAGCCGGAGCGGCTTGAACGGCAGCCTTCTTAAACAATCCTTGCAAATCTTATCTTTTTTCGTTCTGTAATATTCCTGAAGCTTTTTTGCGTAAGCTACGCGGCATTGCCGGCAGCCGATACTATTAATATGAACGATAAGATTTTTGATTTTAAGTTCTTCTAAAAACCTAAATGGCGCAAGAATCGCCAACGCGTCAAAATAAGGTTCTTCTTCTCCGCCTATTATCTCAAACCCAACTTGTTCATGCTGACGATAACGGCCGGCCTGCGGCTGTTCATGGCGAAAAAGCGGCCCTGAATAAAAAAGTCTTAATGGCTGTCCAAGCCTTGAAAGATTATGTTGAAAATAAGCGCGCATCACCGGAGCCGTCATTTCCGGCCGCAACACTAGTTTATCGCCGCCTCTTGCTTTTACAAAATACATCTGTTTTTCAACAATATCGGTTGCTTCTCCGGTACGCTCAAAAACCTCCGCGGATTCAATTATTGGCGTATCAATCCTTAAAAAATCATAGGATTCGGCGATTTTTCCAGCTGCCCTGCGCGCTTTTTCCCAATAAAGCTGATCATCAGGCAAGATATCATGCATCCCCTTAAGGCTCTGAAGCGACACTTTCTCTTTTCCTCTTTTAACGCTTTTCTTTTTTATATGTTTAGGCACGATAAATTCAAAAATTTAATACTCCGGTTTTTCTACTGCCATTGCTTTTGCGAACGGCCAAAGTCTTAAACGAACGGCTCCGATAATCTCACCTTCTTTTACTGCCCCCCAGCTTCTTGAATCAAAACTAAAATCGCGATTATCTCCCAAAACAAAATATTCATTTTCGCCAACTTTTATTTTTTCCTTAGCGCTGGTTGTTTCTTCGTAAAAAGGAAGATAGTTTTCCGTCAAAATCATTCCTTTTGGAGAATCTTCGTTAAAAACCGTTATCTTTCCTCCTTTAAATTCCAGTTCCTCTCCCGGCAAGCCGATTATTCTTTTAATATAATAATATTTCTCGTCGTTTGGATAATGGAAAACTATAACTTCGCCGCGTTCGGGCTCGCGGAAACGGTAAGAAAGCTCGTCTATGAGCAAATAATCGCCGTTATGGAAATTCGGCTCCATTGAAGCGCCGCTCACCAAAAATGGCTGGACCAAAAAAGTGCGGATGATTAAAACGGAAACTATGGCGATTAAAGCCACTTCGATTGTTTCCCAAATGACGTAAAAAAAGGATTTCATTTGATTGTTTTTGTATTATAATAGGATTATATGAAATTGCAAGATATAAGATTAATCGTCGGATTAGGCAATCCGGGAAAAGAATATGAAAAAACCTACCATAACGCGGGATTTTTGTTTATAGAATATATAATTAATAAAAATCCCGCTAAAATCAAAAATCAAAAATCAAAAATCAAAAATTTTGAATTTATTAAAACTGACGGATTAATATTCATAAAATCACTTACTTTTATGAACGAATCAGGAATAGCCGTAAAAGAAGTAATGAAATATTTTAAGGTAAACCTGGAGGAAATTTTAATTGTTCACGACGATTCCGATATTGAACTTGGCAATTACAAACTTTCTTTTGGCCGGGGAAGCGCCGGGCACAATGGCGTGGAATCAATAATAAGAGCGCTGAAAACAAAAAATTTCTGGCGGTTGCGCATCGGCATTGGAAAAGTATCAAGTATCAAGTTTCAAGTATCAAAGGAAAAAGCAGGCTTGCCCGCCGAAGCTTACCGAGCAAAGGCGGGCGATTTTGTATTAAAAAAAATTAGTAAAAAAGATCTGGAAATACTAAATCAAATTTTTACAAAATCTGCCCAAAAACTTCCTATAAAAAATTCCTGAAATATTTCAGGAATTTTTTATTTATTTGTGCCGCGGTGATGAATTGTCCCGCACAAATTGCTTCGCAATTTAACGGGGTTACTGTTTGTAGCCGAAATTTTTTCGCTTCACTCAAAATTTCGGACAAACAAGGAAAACACCCGTCGATAATCTCTTAAATTTGTGCCGGACCCCAGAATCGAACTGAGTACGCCTTCCTCTTCAGGGAAGCGCTCTGCCAATGAGCTAGTCCGGCTTATTTAATTTTTTATATCATAACAAAATTTATATTTCTTTCAATAACTAAATAAATCAGAAAATTATATGCCCCCGCGGGGAATCGAACCTCGATCTACTCCTTAGAAGGGAGTCGTTCTATCCATTGAACTACGGGGACGAAATCAAAAATAGAATAACAAAAATCGCCTTGCAAGTAAATCCCCGGCGTAGTACTATAAAAAAATCTTAACGGGCTGTAGTATACCGGCAGTATACATGTTTTGGGAACATGAGGACTGGGTT
>JBBTRV010000003.1:0-64579 GCA_038065035.1 Patescibacteria group bacterium
GACCGAGCAAATCAAAACATTTCTTCAAAAAGTTTCTTTGTCGAGCCAAGACACGGAAAAAGTTTTAGCCGAGCTTGAGAAAGATAAAACGCAAGCAAAAGAAGAAGCTAAAACTTCTGTTCAAAATCTCAAAACAAAATTAACCGAGGTTGAGGCCAAGCTCGAAAAATTGCTGGACGCTTATCTTGGCGAGGTTGTTTCTAGCGAAGATTACAAAACACGAAAAGAGAAGTTGATGACCCAAAAAGTCGAGTTTGGCGAGAAAATCCTAGATTTTGAACAAAGAGGTTTGTCTTGGCTCGAACCGGCTCGTGAGTTCGTTTTATCCTTAAATCAAGCCGCAAAATTAGTGGAAACAGAAAACAAAGAGGAAATGACAACATTTCTGAAAACAATCGGCTCGAACCATGTTTTAGAAAATCGCCAATTCGTTTTTGCCCCGAAAATTCAATACAAACTGGCCGCCGAGCGAAGCGAGGCGGGCTCCCAAAACTTGCAATTTCCTTTGTGGTGCGCGGGAGAGGATTCGAACCTCCATGCCCTTGCGAGCGCTACCACCTCAAGGTAGTGCGTCTGCCGTTTCGCCACCCGCGCGTATAATTTTCTGCGTTTATCAGCGTTATTATCTGCGCCAATCCGCTTCTATGTTCTATGGCTACGCCGCCACCCCGATTTTCTGCCGAGAAACTTTTTTGGAAATATGCCTTAAAAAATAAAGTTTTGATTTATGAATTTTTTTAGGCGAGCTTAAAATTTCAACTTTGGCGATAGACGGCATATTTATGGGAAAAATTTTTTCAACTCCAACGCCGGCAACATCGGCCCGAACAGTAAAAGTAGCGCCTGTTTCTTTGCCATGCTTTCTAGAAATAACAACTCCTTTAAAAGCGCTCTGTCTTTCCTTATCGCCTTCTTTGATTTTTTCCCAAACGCGGACAACCGCGCCGGATTTAATTTGCTTTAAAATTTCTTCAGTCATAATAAATTAATATCTTTTATTATTATATAGTTAATACTATTTGCGATAGAATGTCAAATGTGGGCGGTAGAAGGATCGAACTTCTGACCTCGTCGATGTCAACGACGCGCTCCACCACTGAGCTAACCGCCCGTAAAATAATTTTAAATTTTGTGGGCATGGGAGGGATCGAACCTCCGACCTCAGTCTTATCAGGACTGCGTTCTACCACTGAACTACATGCCCGCGCCTTCTTCAATCACGCTATTTGTTGTTGTCGCATTATTTATTTTTATCGCGTTTTCCGCTTCTTCCGCTATCTGAATATTTTTCAAGCTTTCTAAATTAATTCTTATCAATTTATCATTATTTCCGACATCAATATTTAACGCCGCGTTTATTTTTGAAATCAAAAACGAAATTGAATAAAAAGCTATTATCATTATTACGCAGAATAGTAAAATTCCGGTGATCAAAAATAATAAATCCAGCTTATTTTTCATAATAGAAAACCTGGCCGGTCATTTGAGATTTAACCATGCCGGCATTATTGTAAAAATCAATAACATTAAATTTAACAGAATAACGGCTATTTTCAAAAGCTTTCAGATAATTGATAAAATTATCATACGAGCCTTCGGCTGTCATATTTAAGCCGATTGACGCCAATCCCTCGCTATTTTTCAATTCCGAAGAAAACTTTGAAATTATACTAATTGTATTTCGGGCCGCCAACACATTTGCATCACTCCCAAATTTTATTAATTGATCGCGACTTGATAAAATTTTATCAAGCGTGCTGAGATACGGTTGAATGGAATTTAGATCAGCCCTAAGTTGAGACAAAGATCGGGTAATACGATTATTAAAAGCAAGGTCGTTCCGTAATCCTTCAATTTTTTTAACATTACTAGAAATATCAAAACTCAAATAAATCAAGCCCGCCAAAGAAAACAAAACAACAGCTACCGCGAAACTAATTATGACAATAAGCTGTCTAGCCATACATAATAATTATATGTTAAAATAACTAAGCAATCAACATTAATCATGATAAATCAATTACTTTCTCAAAAAATCAAAACTATCAAAAAAAAAGATGATGATTATCCCCTTCTCTTAAAAGAAATCTTAGACGCTCCTGAAAAAATTTTCTTTTTGGGAAATTTACAGAGTAAACAAATCAATGATAAATTTAAAATCGCTATTGTCGGCACCAGGCGCGCAACATCAGATGGCAGAACATTAGCCAAAGAATTAGCAAAAAAATTAGCTGAAAACGGAGTTATAATAGTAAGCGGCTTGGCAATGGGCATAGATACGGCGGCACACCAGGGAACAATTGAAGCGAACGGAAAAACAATCGCCGTCTTGGCAAACGGATTGGATTCTATTTACCCGGCGCAAAACGAAAATCTGGCAAAAAAAATCTTAGAATTCGGCGGCGCGATTATATCTGAATATCCGCCGGGAACCCCTGCTTATCAAAACCAATTTTTAGAACGCAACCGCATTGTCAGCGGCTTGTGCGACGCCACTATTATAATAGAAGCTCCCGAACGATCCGGTTCATTGGTTACAGCGAGATTGGCCGCCGAACAAGGACGGGAAGTTTTAGTTTTTCCCGGACCGCTCCGCTATCCCAATTACAAAGGTTCTCATAAATTAATAAGAGACGGCGCCCGACTAGTCACTTCAATTGAAGACATTATTGAAGATCTTGGTTTAAATTCAAATAAAGATAAACAAAAAGAGAAAAACGGGGGCGCTACTAAATTGCCATTAAATAATTTTGCGACTGGAGAAGAAAAACTAATTTTAAAGATAATAAAAAATAGCAATCAGCCGCTTGGTATTGACAGAATAATCAAATTAACTAAACTTGAACCTCAAAAGGTAAATCAGATAATTACATTTTCGATTATTAAAGGAATGATCAAAGAAACCGAAAAGGGATACACATTTTGAAATTCCAAAAATTAAGAATTAATTCATGAACTTAATTATCGTTGAAAGTCCGACAAAAACAAAAACAATTTCTAAGTACCTAAAAGGTAATTATTTAATTAAAGCCAGCGTCGGTCATATTCGCGATTTACCGAAAAGCAATAAAACGGCAATAGATATTAAAGCTGGATTCACGCCATATTACGAAATCATCAAGGGAAAAGAAAAAATCATTGACGACTTAAGGGAATCAATAAAAAATTCTAAAGAAGTGCTCCTAGCCACCGACCCTGACCGCGAAGGCGAAGCTATTGCTTGGCATATCATTCAATCTTGCAGATTGAATGAAATCAAAAATCAAAAATCAAAAATCAAAAATGTTAAACGGATTGTTTTTAATGAGATAACCGAAAGTGCTATAAAGGAAGCAATAAAACATCCGCGCGACATTGATATGGATTTAGTTAAAGCCCAGGAGGCACGGCGCGTTTTAGACCGCATAGTTGGCTATGATTTAAGCGGCCTTATTTGGAAAAAAGTGCGCTATGGCTTATCCGCCGGCCGGGTGCAATCTCCGGCTTTACGGATAATAATGGAACGCGAACGGGAAATAAGAGCTTTTATTCCTGAAAATTATTGGATTATTACCGGAGAATTTAAGACCGAACGCGATGACAAAGTTACCCTCATTTGCGATGAACAGCCGAAAAATGAGAAAGAAGTAAAACGAATTATTAATATTGCCCAAAAAAATAAATGGCAAGTAGTTGATATTTCTCAAAGCGAGACTAAAAGAAATCCCCGGCCGCCATTCATCACTTCAACGCTTCAGCAAACCGCCAGTTCCCGCTTTGGTTACGCGCCATCCCGCACAATGTCTATCGCCCAAAAACTTTACGAACAAGGGCTTATTACTTACATGCGAACAGACAGCATGAATTTAAGTAAAGAAATCTTACCGCAAATTTATAATACGATAGAAAAACAATTTGGCAAAGAATATCTTTTACCGCGCCTCTACACAACAAAAAACAAAAGCGCCCAGGAAGCTCATGAGGCAATCCGGCCGACCAGCGCTTCCCTAAAAATCGCCGGCTCAAACGATGAACAAAAAAAACTTTACCAGCTCATCTGGCAGAGAACCATCGCCTCGCAAATGGCAGACGCGAAAATTTTACGGACAAAAATCTCTGCCAATATTTTACAAACTACAATTATTCCAAATTTCTCCGCTACTGGCAGTATTGTTATTTTTCCAGGATGGCTGGCAGCCGACCCGGCAGCCAGAGGTGAAGACGTAGAATTTCCAAAAATTTCAAAAAATGAAAAGTTAAAATTAATAAATATTGAAAGCGAAGGAAAACAGACGGAACCGCCGGCAAGATACTCGGAAGCCGGACTTATCAAAGAACTGGAAAAACGGGAAATCGGCAGACCCTCAACTTACGCAACAATTATTAAAACAATCCAGGACCGCGGCTATGTCATTAAAGAAGGCAAGGCTTTAAAACCGACTGACACCGGCGATGTTGTAAGCACGTTTTTAGAAAAGAATTTCGCGTCTTATATCAGCGATTCATTTACCGCTGAAATGGAGCGGAAACTTGACGAAATCGCCGAAGGAAAAAGAAAATACGAAAAAATGCTTGGCGATTTTTACAAACCATTTTCAAAAGAAGTAAAAGAGAAAGAAAAAACCGCTGAAAAACTGACCAACCTTGGCGAGGCCGATAAAAAATACAAATGCCCGGTTTGTAAGGGGCCGATGATTATTAAACTGTCGCGAACTGGAAAATTTTTAAGCTGCAAAAAATTCCCGGAATGCCAAGGCGCCAGGAAAATAGATGGTTCAACAATGGAAGGCCCTAAAGAAACCGGCGAAAAATGCCCGCAGTGTTTGGATGGTAAATTAATAGAACGCGAAGGCCGCTATGGCAAATTTATCGCTTGCAGCAATTATCCAAAATGCAAATTCATCAAAACCAGTCCGGAAGAAGAAGCCCGTAAAAGAACCGGAGTGAAGTGTCCGTGGGATGGCGGAGAAATTGTAGAGCGCCGCGGCAGGTTTGGTTCGTTTTTCTCCTGCTCTAATTATCCGAACTGCAAATTCATTATGAAATCCCGGCCAACGGGAAATATTTGTAATCTCTGCGGCTCGCTAATGATGCAAGGAACGAAGACTATATCAGAACGTTGTAGTAACGCAAAATGTCCCAATAACAGACCAGACAAAATTAAACCATAAAGTTAATTCCGCGGCCTCGTACCGAGCTTCGCTCTGATGCGAGGGAAGGCACAAAAACAATTTCTAAAAGATATTCAAATAAGAATTGCCAAAATTATAATCCGGTCAAAATAAAATAAAAAAATACAAGGTATAAAAATCACCGAAATAAATCGGTGATTTTTTATATTGCAAAAAATGGAAAATAATATTAAGCTATATTCAACATGAATGTCAATGATTTGCTTAAAACGCTAGAATTTTCAGAGAGTGAAGCTGATTTAATAAAACGCGCCTTTATTTTTAGCCAGAAAATTCACCAGCACCAAAAAAGAAAAACTAACGAGCCGTATTTTAAGCATCCTTTTGAAACCGCTCTAAAAATCAGCGAATGGAAACTCGATGCTAACGCTATCAGCGCGGCCCTTCTCCATGACGCCATAGAAGACACCAATACCTCGCTTGAAGAAATAAAAAATAAATTCGGCGAGGAAGTGATGTTTTTAGTAGACGGCGTAACAAAAATAAGTAAAATTAAATACCATCAACAAAATAGTGACGATAATCTAAAAAAACAAAAAATAGAAAGAAATAGAGATTTAGAGCAAGCTGAAAATATCCGAAAAATGATTTTAGCGCTCAGTCAGGATATAAGGGTAATTTTAATTAAATTAGCCGACCGCTTGCATAATATGAAAACACTTGCCGCTCTCCCGCCCCAAAAACAGAAACGGATTGCTTTGGAAACTTCGGAAATTTATTCTCCATTGGCATATCGCCTGGGAATGGCTAATCTAGCCGGAGAACTGGAAGAATTATCATTCCCTTATCTTCATCTTAAAGAATATAAATGGCTGGTTGACCATATAAAAACAAGTTACGGCGAACGGGAAAAATACCTTGAAAAAGTAAAAATAATTATTGAAAAAATATTAGATGAAAATAATATTCAGCCAGTTAAAATAGATTTTCGGGTAAAACGCTACTCCAGTCTATATAAGAAACTTTTCCGTTTCGATATGAACCTTGAACAGATTTACGACTTAATCGCTTTTCGGATAATAGTTAAAACTATTGAAGAATGCTACGCGACCCTTGGCGTAATCCATCAATTATGGCCGCCCTTGCCCGGAAAAATAAAAGATTATATCGCCATGCCAAAGCCAAACGGCTACCACTCTCTTCACACCACGGTTTTTTGCATAGACAATAAGCCGACTGAATTTCAAATCAGGACAGAAGCGATGCACCAAGAAGCGGAAAACGGCATTGCCGCTTATTGGGCTTACGCCGACGCTAAAAATAAAAAGCAGTATCGCGAACAAAAGGCAATTCTAGCGAACAAAGACGAGCTTCGCTGGGTGGAACAATTGCGCGGCTGGCAAAAACAATTTACCGACCCGCAGGAATTTTTACGGTCTTTGAAAATCGATTTTCTCAAAGACAGGATTTTTGTTATCACTCCCCAAGGAGAAATCATAGATTTGCCGCTCAGCGCCACGCCGGTTGATTTCGCTTATGCCATCCACACGGAAATAGGCAATAGTTGCATTGGCGCTAAAATAAACAATAAAATAGCTCCTTTGGATTATCAGCTTCAATCCGGCGATTTAGTTGAAATATTAGTGCAAAAAAGCAAGAAACCTTCGCAATCATGGCTTGAATTTGTTAAAACATCCATAGCTAAAAAACAGATTAAAGCGGCCTCAAAAGATATTCTCCAATTTAAAAAACAAGAAAAAAATACCGAGCTTAAAATAATAGTTTTAGACCGCATCGGGCTTTTAAAAGATATATCCGCGATTATTTCCAGGAACCATCTTAATATCCAATCCAGCCACAGCGAAGCCAGCGGCAATTTTCATGTTATGAAAATCCGCTGCGAAACAAACGATAAAGAAAAAATTGAAAAATTAATTTTAAAATTGAAAGAAATTAAAGAGATTAAAGAAATTAGTTATAAACTAGTATAAAAATGAAAGATATGCGGTATAAAAATTAAATTTTTGGATTTAATTTCTGTATAATTCCCTGAATTTCTTCCGGAGAATAAAAGGATATCACAATTTTTCCGCCCTTGTCTCCGCCAGTCGGCGGATCAATTTTAACCGGCGCGCCTAAAAGTTCCGTTAATTGCTCCTGAAAATGAAAAATTTCAGGATTGGTTGCGGCCGGCTTGGACGCAGTCTCCGACGGTTTTGCGCCCGATGCCATTACCTTAATTCTGCCTCTTAGTTCGCGGACGCTTAAATTATTTTTTATTAATTCATTAAAAATCGCCATCTGCTGCGCCATGTCGTCAATCGCCAAAAGAAGCCGCGCCTGGCTTTCATTTATTTGATTCTTAACAACGGCGTCTTGAATTTCTGATGGAAGATTTAAAATTCTTAGATTATTTGCAATACTTTCTCGGCTCTTTCCTAAACGAGACGCAATTTCTCTTTGAGTTAAACCAAATTCATCCTGAAGCCGAGCATAAGCCCTGGCGGTTTCAACCGGATTTAAATTGGCCCGCTGAAGATTTTCAACAATAGCCAGCTCCATTTGCTCGGCTTTCTGAGAAACGCGGCGTACAATCGCTGGCACCCTTTCCATGCCGATCATTTTAGCGGCCATCAATCTTCTTTCTCCGGCAATCAATTGATATTCAACTTTGGTGCCGTCTTCAACTTCATGCTCTATTTTAGAAATAATAATCGGCTGAATAATACCGAATTCACGTATTGAAGCCGCTAATTCTTTTAAAGATTCTTCATCAAAATGTTTTCTCGGCTGAAACGGATTTGGCTTGATTTTCTCAACCTCAATGAGAAAAACTGATTCATGATGGCGGCGAAGCTTGTATTTTTGCCCATGGAGCCCTTCTTCATGTTTATAACTATCATCGACCGCTTTTTCTTGATTTTCCGTTCCTTGCTCGCTTACCGTTATTTCGCTACTTTTAGTTTCTTTTATTTTATCAGCTTGCGGAAGCTGTTTTATTTGTTGCGGTTGCTGAACGGCAATATTTTCCGATTGCTCATTAACTTCAAAAATCTGATTATCAACACTATCATCTGGAAATTGCGCGCCTGAAATTTGAGATGTTTGATTTATATTTTGGTCCATAATATATATAGCCTACTAAATTAATAAAAAATTGCAATAAATATCATTTATAATAATATTTACTATAAAACTAATCAGTGTTATTATCAATAGATTGCCCGGGTGGTGGAATGGCAGACACGCACGACTCAAAATCGTGTGCCGCAAGGCATGAGAGTTCGACTCTCTCCCCGGGCACCAAGTGAGAAAAGTCAAAATTTGACAAAAATTTTTAAATTGCTACACTTTTCTTAGTATTTTACATCCTAAAATGGGTGAGAAAGGAAGGTGATCAACTATGTGTATAAGCAAAGTCCTACTCCTGGCAAAGGAAAAAAAATCTAAATTCAAAATAAAAAGAAAGAAAACTCCTATTTCTCCAACTCCGCCGAAAAATAACGAAAAATTATCTCGTTTGAAAATTTTGCGTGAGGCCTTCTTTGAAGGCCACATCACCAAAAAAGAGTTAGGAGAAGGAATTGAAGAATTAAGATTAGGATTATAAATCCTTTGCCAGAATTCAAAAGGCGTTCCATTTTTATCGGAACGCCTATTTTTTATATATTTATTTTTTCTTCTCCTATTTTATTCTCTATTTTACTCTTAAATTCAATATCTAAAATTTTCTTCACCAAAAAACTGCTCACAACACCGATAATCGCGCCGACTAAAACATCCGACGGCCAATGAATACCGGTAAATATTCTGGAAATACCCATTAAAACGGCAAATCCAAAAAACCAAAGTCCTATTTTATTTTTAAATTTTTTTTCTTTCGCAAAATAAAAAAGCAATATTGAAAACGCTAAAGTGAAATAAAAAGCAGCATGTCCGGATGGAAAAGACATATAAATGTCATTTTTTTCAATAAGCGGCTGGATATTTAATGACACGAAAGGCCTTTGCCGATGGCTAAAAAACTTTATTACTTCCGCAATAATTCCTCTTGACAAAATCAATGAAAGCGAAATTAAAGAAAAAAAATAAATTTTATCACTCCATTTCTTTTCTTTAAAAATAAAAAATAAAGCCGTTAAAACCAAAAAATAACCGAGATATTCGGCCGTAAAAATAGCGATATAATCAACAAGCCAATAACGGCGGGAAAACTCGTTGATTGCTTGATATATATATACATCCATTTACTTTTTTACGAAAGGCAATAATCCGATAAATCTTGCCCTTTTAATCGCCTGAGCAAGCAAGCGCTGATGCTTGGCGCACACACCAGTCCATTTCGGATCGATAATTTTCGCCTGCGAAGAAACAAACCGCCTCAACATATCGGTATTTTTATAATCAACATCTTTTAAATTTTGCGAACAAAAAAAACACTGCATAATTTAAAATGGCAAATCTTCCGCTTTTATTTCCCCCTCCCCGATGTCAATTTCCGGAAGTTCTTCTTTAGTGGGCTCATCGGTTCCGGAATTTTGGCGAGGGGAAGATTTATTTCCATCTCCTTGTCTTGGTCCTAATTGCATTTTTTCGCAGATAATTTCGGTTGTTTTCCTTGATTGCCCTTGCTGGTCCTGCCATGTTCTTGTCTGAAGCCGACCCTCTATGAAAACTAATCCTCCTTTTGATAAAAATTGGTTTATGATTTCCGCCTGCCTTCCCCACGCCACAATATTATGATATTCAACTCCTTGTTGTTTCGCGCCGCTTTTATCCGTCCAAACCCTGTTGGTTGCCACTCCGAAGCTCGCCACCGATTGTCCGGATGGCGTTGTTCTTAATTGAGGGTCGGCCGTTAATCGGCCAAGAATGAAAACTTTATTTAAATTCATTTTAATATTTCTTCTAATTTCTTCTCCAATGCTTCATTTGTCAAAACCATAGACGGCGCGCTTGGCTTCCTAATTTCAACCTTCGGCTCAATATCTTTTGAAACAAATGTTTTCCTTCGAATTTCAGTTTTAATCGCTGATACCGGCCGCCTTTCCGCGGGAGGCGTGATTATTATAAATCTTAAAATATTAGGATTTAAATTAAGCTCGCTTTTAATTTTCTCTATTGCCAACGGCTCAATTAAAAAATGAAAATAGCCAAAATATCCAACATTCTCTTTCTTTATTGGATAAGCCAATTTAATCCTGTCCAAAGCGCCACTTTCCATGATTTCACATTTATGAATGACTAATAATTTATTAATATCATCGCCGCTTTTTTCATCCTTGGCTACGAATCCAATCTCATATTTTTTAAATTCTTTGTCCATTTTAGTATTTGATTATATTAATTTAATTGAATCTAAAAATCAATCCTTAGATAATTCTTCGTCATCAACTAAAGAAATTTTATAGCCTGTTCCGGCCGGAATTAATTTGCCTATTATAACGTTTTCTTTAAGACCTCTCAATTTATCTTCCTTTCCTTCGCTAGAAGCCGAAACAAGCACCCTGGCTGTTTCCTGGAAACTAGCAGCTGAAAGGAAACTTTCGGTTGAAAGAGCAACCCTTGTAATGCCCATTAAAAGCTGTTTAGATTTAGATGGCCTTTTGCCGAGTTTTTTGATGTTTTTATTCACTTCAATGAATTTTGATTTTTCAATTATTTCTCCAGAAATAAAATCAGTATCGCCGGAATCGCTTATTTGCACCCTAGAAAACATTTGCCTGACAATAATCTCCAAATGCTTATCGTTAATAGCGCTGCCTTCGGAAACATAAATTTTCTGAATTTCATTGATAATATAACGTTCGGCTGATTCTTTATCGCGAAGCCTGAAAAGCTCATGAATATCTATGCTTCCTTCGCAGAGTTGAACTCCTTTTAAAACTTTGTCTTTCGGCTTTACAAATACAGTTGTAGCCCGCGAAACCGGATATTCAATAATTTTACTCACCTTTTTTCCTTTTGAAGAAGTTTTGATTATTTTCAGCATTATCACTTTTAATAATCTTCTTTCTTCAATATCTTCAATAATGCCGTCGTCTTCGGCCAAATATGCCTTTCCTTTGGGAACGCGCGCCTCAAACAGCTCCTGCACTCTTTCAAGGCCATGCGTAATATCAACTCCGGCAACGCCGCCGGTATGAAAAGTTTTCAAAGTCAATTGAGTGCCCGGCTCGCCTATCGATTGCGCCGCTATTACGCCAATTGTCTCGCCGATATTAATCGGTTTCAACTCCGCCAGGTCATAGCCGTAACATTTGGAACAAATTCCGTATAAGGTCTTGCATTTAATCGGAGAACGAATTTTTACGGACTCAATTTTTGATTCTTCTATCTTATTAGCCATTTCCCTGCTTATAATCTCGCCAGCTTTAGCTAAAATTTTATTACCGATTTTTATATCTTCTAAGCTGGTTCTACTGAAAACCCGGGAAGCAAAAGGATAGCCGTAATCGTCTCCTTCTTTCCGGGCCATCTCAACACCATCAATTGTTTTACAATCATTCTCCCTGATTATTAAATCCTGAGATACATCAACCAATCTTCTTGTTAAATATCCGGCGGAAGCGGTTTTTAAGGCGGTATCAGTCAATCCCTTCCTTGCCCCATGGGTATTAATGAAGAATTCTAAAACCGTCAAACCTTCTTTATATGAAGATTTTATCGGCAATTCAATAGTCTCTCCTTGCGGATTAGAAACCAATCCTTTCATTCCCATCATTTGAACCAACGGCGACCAGGAACCGCGCGCCCCGGAATCAATTATATAAAAAACTGAATTGTAGGGATTGAGAGTTTTCGGCACGATTGAAGAAATTTTATCTTTAACCTTATCCCAAATATTTATAATCCTCATGTAACGTTCGGCATCGGTAAGCAATCCTTCTTTATACTGGTTTCTTACTAAATTTTCTTCATTCTCCGCCTCTATTATTATTTTTTGCTTATCTTCCGGGACTGTTAAATCATCCATTCCCCAGCTAACTCCTGAAAAAGTAGCGTAAAAAAAGCCAAGAGTTTTTATCTTATCCAGAATCTCCCACATATTTTCGATGCCGTATTTATCAATATGAGCAGAAATTAGATTGCCTAATTCTTTTCTATTCATAAGCTTATTTACAAATCCAAAACTTTCAGGAAGAGCCGAATTAAAAATAATTCTTCCGACTGAAGTTTTAACACGTTCATTATTTATTACAACATTAACAGGCTCATTTATCTTCACAAAACCGAAATTATATGCTATTTTTGCTTCTTCAAACGTTGAGAAGTTTTTTTCTTTAATGTCTTCTTTTGACGGTCTTATATTGGTCAAAAAATAAGAACCCAAAACAATATCTTGAGTCGGCTGCGCAATCGGCTCGCCAGTTGCCGGTTTCAAAATGTTATGGGAAGCAAGCATTCTTTCATTAGCTTCTTTTTGCGCTTCATCGGAAAGCGGCACGTGAACAGCCATCTGATCTCCGTCAAAGTCGGCATTAAAAGCAGCGCAAACCATAGGCGGAATTCTAATCGCCAAATCTTCTATTAAAACCGGTTTAAAAGCCTGGATGCCTAAACGATGCAACGTCGGCGCTCGATTAAGAAGAACTTTTTTATCTTTAATAATATCTTCTAGAATTTCCCAAATCTCCGAAGTTGCCGATTCAATCAAACGATTAGCGTTTCTAATATTATAAGCCAATCCTTTTTCAATGATTTTTGCTATGACAAATGGCTTAAAAAGCTCAAGAGCCATCTTTTTCGGCAAACCGCATTCATTAAATCTAAGTTCCGGGCCTCCGACAATTACTGAACGGCCTGAATAATCAACACGCTTACCAAGAAGATTTTGGCGAAATCTTCCTTCTTTCCCTTTAAGAATATCGGCTAACGACTTAAGCGGTCTTCTTCTTGAAGAAAGCTGTTGAGTGCCGAAACGAGCGGAATTATCAATCAAGGCATCAACCGCTTCCTGAAGCATTCTTTTTTCATTAATGACGATCACCTCCGGCGCCTGTATTTCAATAAGTTTTTTTAAGCGATTATTGCGATTTATTACCCGACGATAAAGATCATTAAGGTCGGAAGTGGCATATCTTCCGCCATCTAATGGAACCATCGGCCTTAAATCCGGCGGTAAAACCGGAAGCACTGTTAATATCATCCATTCCGGCCGCTGATTACTTTTTATAAACGAACGCAACAGTTTGAGTTTGAAAAAAAACTTTTTTTGTCTGCCCGCATCTTTAATATTTTCAATTTCTTTTTCTGTTTTTTTCGCCTCTTTTTCTAAATCTATATTTTTAAGAATTTTTATAATAGCTTCAGCTCCATTGCCGGCTTCGAAAACGCCGGCGAATTTTTTTGATAAATTATAATATTCAGTCTCGTTTAAAATTTTTCCAATTTCTAAAGATTTTAATTCTTCTTTTGCCGCTTCCATTCCTTTTTTTAAATTATCCATCTCGGAAGAAGAAATATTTTTCTTCCTTAATGTGAATTCTCTTTCTATTTCTTCAATAAATTTTTTCTTATTTTCTTCATTGGTTGAAGTCACTATATAGGCGGCATAATAAATAACTTTAACCAATTTTTGAAGCGGAACATCTATAATCAACCCGATTCTAGAAGGAATGTTTCTGAGAAACCAAATATGGGCAATCGGAGTCGCTAAAGAAATATGTCCCATTCTTTCCCGTCTTACCGATGACTTTGTCACTTCAACGCCGCATTTATCACAGACCATGTTTTTATACCTGATTTTTTTATACTTTCCGCAATAACATTCATAATCTTTCGTCGGACCGAAAATACGCTCCGCGAACAAGCCGTCTTTTTCCGGACGCTGAGTGCGATAATTAATTGTTTCCGGCTTTATCACTTCGCCATAAGACCAGGAAAGTATTTTTTCCGGCGAAGCAATTTTAATTTTAATAGAACTAATATTAAACATGCTATTTTTCTTCTTTGAATTTCTCTTTATCCCGCGCCTTTTCACCGCGGAATTCATCGCTCAATATTTCGATATCCAGTCCCAATGATTTCATCTCGCTTAACAAAACATTGAAAGCGGCGGGAATATTCGGGTTTTTTATTTTTTCGCCTTTAATAATAGCTTCAAAAGTAGATGCTCTTCCAGAAATATCATCTGATTTTATAGTAAGCATTTCTTGTAAAACATAAGCAGAACCATAACCTTCAAGCGCCCAAACTTCCATTTCTCCAAATCTTTGCCCTCCAAATTGAGCTTTTCCGCCAAGCGGCTGTTGAGTAATTAATGAATATGGGCCAATCGAACGCATATGAATTTTATCTTCAACTAAATGATTAAGTTTAATCATATAGATATATCCAACGGTAATCGATTCACCAAAAAATTCCCCCGTTCTGCCGTCAAAAAGCTTAAGTTTGCCGTTTTCCGGATAATTAGCTTTTTTAAGCTCGCCTTTAATATCTGTTTCAGTTGCTCCGACGAAAACCGGAGTTATCGCGCGATAACCAAGCTTATTAGCGGCCAAACCCAAATGAGTTTCTAAAATTTGTCCTAAATTCATTCTTGAAGCCACGCCCATCGGATTTAAAATTATGTCAACCGGAGTTCCGTCTTCTAAATATGGCATATCTTCAACCGCTCTAATCTGAGAAATAACCCCCTTATTTCCATGTCTGCCGGCCAATTTATCGCCGGCTCTTATCTTTCTCAATTGAGCGACCTCAATTTGAATCCTTTTTATAATACCTGGTTCAAGCTTATCTCCATGTTCTCTTGAAAAAATTTTAATTCCAATGATCCGGCCGGATTTTCCATGTGGCAATATCAAGGAAGTATCTTTTATATCTCTTGCCTTTTCGCCGAAAATCGCCCGTAATAATTTTTCTTCCGACGAAACTTCAGCTTCGCCTTTTGGAGAAATTTTTCCAACTAAAATATCGCCCGCGCGAACTTCGGCGCCAATTCTTATAATTCCTTCTTCGTCAAGATTTTTTAGCTTATCTTCTGAAACATTAGGAATATCAGGAGTTGTCACTTCGGGCCCAAGTTTAGTATCGCGAATATCGCAATAAAAATCTTCAATATGAATCGAAGTAAATAAGTCATCTTTTGCCACCTTTTCGGAAAGAATAATGCCATCTTCGAAATTAGCTCCTTCCCAAGAAATGAATGCTACTAAAAGATTTTGCCCCAAAGAAAGCACTCCGTTATTAGTTGAAAAAGTATCTGCCAGAACTTCATTTTTTTTAATTTTTTTACCTTTTTCAATAATTGGCCGCTGTGAAATGCAAGTAAAATCATTTGATCTTCTAAATTTATGCAAAACGTAGGTTTTCTTTTTCTTTAAAGAGTCTTCCACTACAATTTGACTAGCATCAACATCAATAACCGTCCCATCGGTTTCTGAAATAACAAGCCTTCCGCAATCAAAAGCCGCTTTTCTTTCCATGCCAGTTGAAACTAAAGGCGCCGCAGGCTTAATTGAAGGGACAGCTTGCCTTTGCATATTCGAACCCATTAAAGCTCTATTCGCATCATCATGCTCAAGGAACGGAATCATTGCCGTAGCAACGCTAGTCATTTGATAAGGAGCAACATCAATAAATTCAATTTCTTCCTTGACAACAGTAACAGGCTTTCCTTTAAATCTTGCTCCGACATTTTTTTCAGAAATTTTTCTATTTTCATCAATTCTTGTGCTTCCTTGAGCAATCTTGTAATTTTCTTCCTCAATCGCGTCTAACCAAACAATACTATTATTGTCAACTTTTCCATTTTTAACCTTGCAATAAGGCGTCTGTAAAAATCCAAATTCATTAAGTCGCGCGAAATTAGCAAAATAATTAATAAGTCCAATATTTTGGCCTTCTGGAGTTTGAATAGGACAAATTCTGCCGTAATGAGATATATGAACATCTCTTATTTCAAAACCGGCATGTTCTCTTGTTAAGCCGCCTGGCCCCATTGAAGAAAGCCTCCTTTTATGCTCCAACTCAGCTAAAGGATTGTCTTGATTCATAAATTGGGATAATTGTGAAGTGGCAAAAAATTCTTTTACGATTCCGATGAGCGGTCTCGCATTAATAAGCTGAACCGGAGTGATTAATTTAATATCTAACGTTGACATTCGATCAACTATCATGCGCTTGAGCCTGGCAAAGCCAACGCGCATCCGACTGGCAAGCAATTCGCCGACAGCCCGCACTCGACGGTTGCCCAAATGGTCAATATCATCCGGCTCGGCCATTAAATCATTATTCAGTCTGATTATTTCTTTTACGATTAAAACAATATCTTCAAAATTCAAAAGTAGGGATTGATTTTTTTTATTATTTATCCCGAGTCTTTGGTTAAATTTAAATCTACCGGCAACAGATAAGCTGTAACGGTCGATTCTTTCAAACATCGCGTCTATCAAGCTTTTGGCATTTTCCGGAGTCGCTAAATCTCCCGGCCTGAGCCTTTTATAAATTTCAACATAAGCGTCTGATGTTCCTTTTGCTTCACTTTTCTTTAAAGTCGTTTCAATAAATTTTATCTGGCCGTTATCGATATCCGAAAACAGCTGAATAAGACTATCGGCATTTTCAAATTCTTTTTTTCTTGAAATATTGGCAAATATTCTCAATAAATCAGTAACTGCCACCTTGCGGTGTTTATCTATTTTAACGCCGATAGAGCCGTCTGGATCAGTAATAAATTCAAGCCAAGAGCCTCTATCAGGAATAACTTTTGCTCCAAAAAGTTTTTTACCGCGATAAACCTCTCCTGTAAAATAAACTCCGGCAGACCTTATAAGTTGGGAAACAATAACTCTTTCAACGCCATTTATGATAAAAGTGCCGCGGGAAGTCATCATCGGAAAATCGCCAAGATAAATTTCCTGCTCTTTCACCTCTTTCGTTTGATTATTAATCAATTTTACCTTAACCCTCAACGGCGCTTCATAAGTCAAATCTTTATCCCAGCTGACTTCTTCATCGTATTTTGGCTCATCAATATAATAATCAATAAAGTGAAGTTCCATTTCTTTCCCTGTCGAATCTTTAATCGGGAATATTTCTTCAAAAAGTTCCCTAATCCCTTTTTTGATAAACCAATCCCATGAAGCATGTTGAATCTCTGCTAAAAACGGCTGATTAATGAACGCTCCCGGATGATGAGAAAAAATTTTTTCTGGCAATTTAGACATATAAAAAAATAAAAACAAAAAACTCCCTCCACTCAAAAATGAACAGGATAAAATTATCTATTTTAAAAAATAAACAGATCTGTTGACATTATGCTCGTCAAATGTTTTGGAAAAAATAGTTTTCCCGGTTTTCGCGTCTGAAAGATAATACCAATAAGGCGAATCTTTCTTGTTAATTGCGGCTTTAATCGTTGAAAGTGATGGATTGCTTATCGGCGCCGGAATCAATCCAGTATACATATATGTATTAAAATGCGAATCAATTTTATAATCGTTCCTTTTCAACTGGCCGCAATTTAAAAACCTGCCTTCACATTTAATATACACTATTGTGGCGTCAATTTGCAAGGGCATGCCAACTTTCAGTCTTTTTTCCAATATGCCAGCTACTATTCTTTGATCATCATCGTTAGATATCTCTTTCTCCAAAAGTGAAGCAATTTTTAAGGTATTTTTTAGATTATCATAATCCTTAAAAAAAGGCAATACCTTATCATTAAAATTGCTAACTATCTTTTCAATAACAAAGCCAATATCAGAATTTTTATAAAAATAGTAAGTGTCGGGAAGCAAATACCCCTCCAAGGATTTTTCGGCATCAAGATAAAGAAATTTCTTCTTTAAACCGCCTGCTTTTATATTATTTTTAAATTCATCGCTATATTTTATCAAATCGCCTTTTCTAATTATTTTCAAATTGGAAAAATAATCATCAATTTCTCTTAATGTCATCCCGGGAAAAATTGTTGCCGTAATTTCTTCCGGCCCTTTTTCCAAAATATTTAATAATTCCGCCAACGATGCTGAAGAATTAATTTGATAAAAACCGCTCTTTATCATATTAGTTTTTCCTAATAACATCGCATAAATTTTAAAAACAACCTTTGACTTTATAAGTCCGGCAAAGTAAAGCTTATCGGCTATTTCATTAAAACTCATTCCGGAAAAAATATTAATATCTATTGCTTCTTCGCCGCCAACATCAGAAAAATCAAAATTTTTAGAAAAAACTACTGAAAAAAATCCCGCTATAAATAAAAATACTAAAACAACAATCGAAAATTTTTCGACAAATGTAATCTTTCTACTGCCGGCAAAGAACATCATCTTTTTATCTTAATAGATTGAATAATGCCAATTGTAATAAAACTTGTCAATAAGCTTGATCCTCCGTAACTCAAAAAAGGAAACGGCACGCCGATTACCGGCGTTATCCCCAAATTGGAGCCGATATTCAATACGAATTGAACCATTAAAAACATAGTTGATCCAAGACAAACGAATTTGCCGAAATTATTATCCGAATGCATGCCAATAATGATAATCCTGAAAATCAAATATCCGAAAGCAAGCACTATTATAAGCCCGATTAAAATGCCGAATTCCTCAACAACCGCCGCAAAAATAAAATCAGTTTGAGCCTCCGGCAAAAAGCCAAGTTGTACCTGCGTCCCCTGATTGAATCCCTTTCCGAAAAATCCAGCTGAACCGATAGCGATTTTTGACTGGATGACATTATAATTAATTCCTAAAGTATCTTGATTTGGAAAAAAAACGCCTAAAATTCTTTCTTTCTGATAATCTTTTAAAACGCTTGTCCACATAAAAACTCCGACAACCGCGAAAATTAAAAAAGAAACTAATATATGGCTCCATTTAATTCCTGAAACTAATAAAAACCCGAACCAAATTGAAAACAAAATCAGCGCCGAACCCAAATCCGGCTGGATAACAACAAGAAACGCCGGCGCGACAAAATAAAAAAATGATGTTAATATATTAGAAACTCTGGCGATGCTTACATGTTTTTTCCTGAAAAAATTGGCGAAAATAATTATCAAAACAATTTTAGCGAATTCCGACGCCTGGAATTGAAACGGCCCAAACGTCAGCCAGGCGCGGACGCCGCGGACCGGCGAAGCAAAAAAATAAGTGATTAAAAGCAAAAAAATTATTATAAAATAAATTCCTAAAACAGCACCTCGATAATTTATGAAAGGCCGCCATTCAATTTTCGCGATTAAAAGAAACAATAAAATGCCGATAATAAAGAAAAGAAGCTGCTTCCAGAATAATTCCGCCTTGGCGCTAAGTAAACCGAGTAAACCAATGGCTGCTAAAATTAAAACAGCTGTGTTTAATTTCCAATCCTGCAGTTTTAGTGTTGTCAGCATATGAACTATTTTTGCACAAAATAGTTTTAAATGCAAAAAACAGTCCGCCGGCCGGCGGACTGTTTTTTATTTTTTAAATAAATCAAAGATTATTCAGGTCAGCGTCAATTTCGTTGAAACTATTATCTATTGATTCTATGTCGATGCTGTCTAACTCATTATTAATTGCTGAAGTTGTGTCTTGTAGTGTTTCTAAAGTTGGGGATGTTTTTGCCTGCTCATACGGCAATGTATTGTGAAATTTGCCAGTGGAGTATTGATTACGTATTTTACCTTGCCAAATCAAAATACCCAAGCTAATCAGCAACAACGCAACAATAATTGCAACAATAATAATTATCTTCTTATTGATAAAATTTTCTTTTGTTTGCGGCTCTTGCGGCATTTGTTGATTTTGTAATTCGTCCATAATAATACTATTTTATTATTTTTTATTGTTCAGTTCCGGTTGTTGTTCCCGAAACAGTTGAAGTTGCTGGCTGATTTAAATCAACTTCAATTTCATTAATTTTCGGAATTTGAGCTAAAGTTATTGCCGCTTTTTTCACCGCTTCCCGGCTGGCAAAAATAGCATCTCTGACTTTTACGAGGTTGTCATGTAGCTCCTGTCTGGCTTTTCCAACATCCTGGCGTAATCCTGTTTCCGTAGTTATGGCAATTTTATAAGTTTTTCCGGCTTGTGTTGCAATCGCCTGACGGCTGGCGCTTATCGCGCTTTGGGCATTAGTAATCGCAGCCCTGACAGCAGAAACATCTATGCCCGAAACAGCGGCTTTATCAGCGCGGCTGCCAATATTACTTAAAATTTTTTCAAGCCGTTCCAAAACTTCAGAAAAATGATTTATCATCCCTTCGTTTAAAGCATCCATCCGATTGTCAATCCTTTCAACCGCTTCTTTCTTACGCTCATCCTTGACTATCTTCAAGCGTTCTTTCAATTCTTGGCGTTTTGCTTCAATGACATTTTTCAATTCTACCCCTTTGGTTTCTATCTGATTTTTAAATTCCATCCGCTTTTGTTCAATTGCATTCTTGAATTCATCCCTTTTTTGTTTTATCTGCTCAACTGTTTCAACTTTCTTTTGCTTTATTTCTTGTATTATATTCTGTCTTGTATCAATAATAATGCCTTGCTTTGTATTCTGCCGAATATCAAGGACCCTATTTTTAACCGTGCTCGTTGGAACAGTTTGGGCGGAAACCGATGAAATTAAAAATAATGAAAAAATTATTAAAATAAAATGCTTGCTCATTTAATAATTATATATTTTTATCACGGACAATCAAAGGGCTCTCCTTGTGGATAACTCAAAAATTCTTAGTTTATATTGTTAAATTGCCATTAGCTGTTAATCTTCTTTTTTTGCCTTTTAAATAATTGATATAACCGCTCGCTGCAACCATGGCGGCATTATCGCCGCAAAATCTCTTCGGCGGAAAGAATACGTTAATTTTCAATTTTTCATTTTTAATTTTTAATTTCAAATTTTTCTGTAAAGAAAAATTTGATGCCACGCCACCGGAAACCATAATTGACTTGGCGTTAAATTCTTTCGCGGCCCGCAGGGTTTTATTAATTAGAACTTCAAACGCGGCTTGCTGAAAACTTGCCGCTACATCAGCTAAAAAATCTTTCTTATTTTTAGAATCTCTCATATAATACAAGACTGCTGTTTTTAATCCGGAAAAGCTAAAATCGTAATTTTTTTGGTTAAGCATCGGCCGAGGAAAATTTATCGCGCTATGATTTCCTTTCTTCGCCAGTTTTTCAATTTCCGGACCGCCGGGATAAGGTAATTTTAATAATCTTGCAACTTTATCAAAAGCCTCGCCAACCGCATCGTCGCGCGTTTCTCCTATTTTTTTATAATGCATTAAATCTTTCATTAATAATAATATCGTATGGCCGCCGCTGATAATTAAAGCAATCGCCGGAAATATATTAGAAATTTCTCTTTTTTGGTTCAACAAAAAAGAGTAGAGATGCCCTTCTAAATGATTTACACCAATTAGCTTGATTTCCTTATTCCCCCGTTTCTTGATTTCTTTATATACTTCTTTAGAAAAATTTATACCAGTCCACAATGCCGGCTCCAACCCCGGCCCAACCGTAACCGCAATTAAATCTAACTTAAGTTTACCAATTTTTAAATTTTTAATTTTTTCATAGAGTATCGGAAGATTTTTTAGATGTTCTCTCTTCGCTAAATTCGGCACCACGCCGCCAAAAGGCGCATGAATTTTAATTTGTGAAGCTACAAGATTTTTTATAATTTCAAATTGGAGTCCGCCAACTGGCGGATTAATGCCACTTTTCGCTTCTACTAAAGCAATAGCAGTTTCATCGCAAGACGTTTCAATAGCTAAAATTTTCATAAGCATTATATCACCTCTTGCTGATAGCATTTCTCGCAATAGACTATCTCCAATCTGTCTGGCGAATAAGTAGTTTTAAATTCATTAGGGCAAGGTTGGTTTCCGTGGAAGTGTTTGATAGTGTTTTGATAGATTCCGTTATCTGATTGAGTTCCGGCGCATTGGCATTGTCTTTTCCAGAGTTTAAGAGGATTGCGTTGTTTTAATCTTTGGTAATGGCGGCAGTTGGGGCATAGTCTAGGCAAGGGTAGATTCATTTTTCGGTAGAAATCTAGTTCTTTTGGCAATTACATGTTTCTTGATTAATATTTTTAAATTAAAAATATTTTTTCAAAAAATTCTCCGAATTTAAAATTCCAAACGGCAATTTTAAATCTCGCAATTTTTGATTGTTTAAAAAATCTTTTTTATCAAGGGTTATTAATGCTTCTGCTCCGCTTAATAAAGCGCCAAGCAAGATGGGAACATCTTTAGAAGATTTTGCCGCCGCAAAGAAAATATTGGCATCTAAAAATACTTTCATTATTAATTAGGAAGCTATGATTTTAAAATCTTTTCTATTTTTTGTCTTGTTATTTTACTTACCTTATCTTCTTTCAAAAACTCTTGCATTCTTTTTGGAGAATAATCTTCTATTTCAAAAACCATTTCCGCCATTTTCTTGAAAAATTTCTCGTATAAAGCGGCTTTTTTTCTAAACTTTCATATTTAGTTTTTGATAATGTAATAACAGCCATAATCATTATATTATGATAAATAAATCGAAAAATCAAACCACTTCCGCCTGATAACAGGTATTTATTTTATCTATTGAATGCACTGCGACATATATTCCTTATACGCCCTATTAACGCGCCTAACATCAACAACCGCGATACACGGCAAGCTGTAACTATGATTCTGCATAATTAAATCTTCAATCTGCTGAACTTTAGCTTCGATTGTTTTTATTAAAAGAACGGCTTCATCATCGTTTTTCACTTCATTTTCCCAGAAATAAATAGAATCAATCGGCCAGATATTAACACAGCTGGCGAATTTTTTCTCAACAATAAGTCTGCCGATTTTTTTGGCTTCTTCGCTGTTCTGACAAGTAGTATAAATTAAAACCATATTTATTAAACTATCGGTTCACCTCCTTTTTCGGCCTTTATATCAGAAGATTGCTCTGCGCGTTCTTCAGTTTTGGCAATTTGTTCAATTACCGGCTTTTCCGAAACGGTTCCGCCGCCGCTTATTAATGCATCTTCTTCTGATATTCTTTTTTTAACTTCCTCAACCGCTACGCAATAATTCTGATGGTTATATTCAAAAATTTCGTTTTTATAAGAAAGGTGGGTTGCCGGAAGAATTTTTAAAGTCTCTGCGGAAAAAGGGTCGGCCATGCCGCCGTCAATCGTCATTTTTATATAAAATTCCTGCATTCCAAGATTAATCATATCTTTGGCTTTAAAAACCGGCGTCATCTCCTTTTCAAAAGCCATTGCGTCGTCGCCGCCAAGCCGGAAAATTACCATTGAAGCGACATTGCCCAAAAAAGTCGCCATCACCTGCGGTGAAAGCTGGGCGCGATATTGATGCGCAACCGTCAAAGCCAGGCCATATTTTCTCGCCTCGGTTAAAATATTAATAAAAGTGTCGGTAACAACATTATAAAATTCGTCAACATAAAAATAAAAATCTTTCCGCTCTTCTTCCTTCATGCTTGCCCGCGCCATGCCGGCCTGATAAATTTTTGTCACAAACATTGAACCGAAAAAACTGGAATTTTCTTCTCCTAGTTTTCCTTTTGATAAATTAATCAGCAAAATTTTCTGCTCATTCATTATTTTTTCAAGATCAATTTTATTTTCCTGCTGGCCGAAAATATAGCGGAGTAAAGGATTGGAAAGAAATTGTCCTAGTTTATTAACCAGCGGGATAATCGCTTCAGTATCGAATTTTTCTGACCAGTCCGCAAATTCAATCGCCCAAAATCTTTTTACCATCTCATCTTCAATATACTCCACAACCTTCTGGCGATAATTCCTATCAGTTAACAGCGAAATCATACCGCGCATTGTCGCGCCCGGATAATCCAAAAGCGCCAGACAAGTAAACCGAAAAACATGTTCCAATCTCGGCGTCCAATTGGCACCAAATTGCTTTTCCATAACCTCGATCAAGCCTTGTGTAACCTGATGCTTTAATTCCGGCGCCACATTTTTAAGCGGATTAAAAGAAACCGGCCATTCGGTGTCTGAGGGATCAATCAAAACAACATCTTTTATTCTATGTTCCGGCACGAAATCCAAAGTACTGGCAATCACATCGCCATGAGGGTCCATCAAGCAAAGCCCATGGCCATAAGCAATATCCTGGCGAATCATCAATTCAAGCAATTTTGACTTGCCGACTCCAGATTTGCCGACAACATAAAAATGGCGCCTGCGGTCTTTTCTTTTAATGCCGAAAATAAGCCTCTTAGTTTCAAACTCAGATTCAAAATTCGTGCGGCCGAAAAAACAAACCTCTTTTGGGTCAACCTGGCCGTAAACCGGAAGGTCTGAAGGCGGCGGCGCATATTTAATTATTTTTACTTTGTCACTATTCATTTCTTTAAATAAGTTCTAATTCCGCATCTAATAAATCTTCCATGCATTTATGGTAAATTGCGATAATCCTTCTGGCCTCTTCTTTGGAAATTTTATATCCCGCTTCATGCACGAGCCTATTTCTAGTTTTGTGCGCCTCCCAAAGAGCGTCTAAATTGCTAAATTCTCCCGGATGAATTGATTTCATTCTTTCGCCCATGTCATGCCCCGAATGGCCATGCTCTTTTAAAATTTCATCTATCAAACTATCAGCTTCAATTATCGCCAAACGCAAATCTCTTTCGTCTCCGGATTTTATCACGGAAATTATTTTATCCCATTTTTTATGGATATGCTCCCGATGCCGCATCACCGATCCCCTATATTTATTGCCTGAAAACAGATTTTTAAAAAAATTAATTGACGGAAGGAAGCTTAATGGCGGCCGGAAAGGCAAAGCTTTAGCACATAAATAAACAATTGCTAAAATTACAATCCCGATTCCGGAAATAAGGATAAATTTTAAATAAGGCAAAACCGCTCTAATCATTGCATTTAATTATACCAGTTTTCGCCCTTTTTAAAACCCAATACCCTGGCCGGTAATCAGCCAGAAAATAAATTGGGCGATTGGCGGAAGAAGAAACATCGCCGCAAACAAAGCCACAAAAATTCCGGCAAAGCCAAGATTCATCACTGAATGCCAAATTTGAGGGAATAAATCATTTAAAACTTTTGAACCGTCCAAAGGCGGCACCGGAATTAAATTGAAAAGCCCGAGAAAAATATTAACGTAAATTATAACCGTCAGAAATTCCAAAAAAATCGGCGGCAATCCGGTCCATAATAAAAGCCCTGGGGAAAATCTTAAAATCAAACCAATAATTATAGCGACTAAAAAATTCGCGGCTGGTCCGGCAATGCCAACTTTTAAAGAACCATATTTCGGGTCTTTCAAATTATACGGATTATAAGGCACGGGTTTTGCCCAGCCGATAAAAATCCCGGAAGTTAACATTAGAAAAAGCGGAATAATAACTGTGCCAAAAGCGTCCAAATGAACTAAAGGATTTAAAGTAAGTCGGCCGGCGTCTTTAGCGGTTGAGTCGCCCAAACGATACGCCATCCAGCCGTGAGAAAATTCATGAATTACGGCTGAAAAAATAATAATAATATATAAAAATAGTTTGAAAATAGCTTCATCCATATTTCTTTATCAGGCAATCGCCATTATTTCATTCGGGCTGCCGGGAATCGAACCCGGGCCGCACGCACCCCATGCGCGCACACTGCCATTATGCTACAGCCCGATGATTAAATCTTATGCAAAGTCCGCCGGCATTTGGTGCACAATAAAATACGCTGGCCGTTAGGCAGTTTAGTCATTTGAAGATTGGGATATTTTCTTTTTAGCGGTGTGGGGTTGTAATTGCCGCGAAGTTTTTTTCTGCCTCCGCGCATAATTGACCCTTTTCCGCATTTTTTACATTGTCTCATAATAACGAAAAGAGCCCCAGCAGTTGGATTATCCCGGCTATTGCCAGGTGGGTAGACTCAACTCCGATTCGAAAATCGAAATACTGTTGCCTTCCCTTCTATACCAACTTGATCCGAGTAATCGCAGCCAGAGCTCATTGTAATTATAAACGATTTTTAAAAAAATTCAACCCCTTTAAAACATTATATCCTCCTCTGCTCTTTTATATTCATGAATTTCCTCCGGAGAAAACCAATATTCAATTTCATGTATTGCTTCCTCCATAGTTTCCGAAGCATGGACGATATTATGAACAGACCTTTTGTCGGAATTCGCTAATGCCGGCGAATCAACGGAATAATCGCCGCGAATCGTTCCCATTTCAGCTAAATTGGGCAAAGTATTGCCGCAAAGTTTTCTTACCATATCTATAGCATGCACTCCTTGAACAATTATTTTTACTAATGGTCCGGAGGTCATAAAATCAATTATCCATCCCCTCACCATCTTGCCTATCTCATCAGCATCGTTAGTGCCCAATTCTTTTATAGGATCCATTCCGTATTTTTCATAAGTTCCAAGCGATTTTTTGCCCAATCTGTTAATCCATCCCGGATTTTTCGGATAATGTCCATCAATTTGTTCAGGCGTCGCCCAAATCATTTTTAAAGCGATTATTTTTAATCCTCTTTGTTCAATGCGGCGAATAATTTCTCCGGATAATCCCCTTTTAACTCCGTCAGGTTTTATTAAAACCAGAGTTTTTTCTTCTTTTAATTTCATAAAACTTAATCTACCACTTTTTTTTAAAAATGTTAATAGCGTTATTGTGGATTACTAATTTTATTATTCCATCAAAATCCGTACGGAAAATTTGAGAGCCAATATTGGCCAGCCTTGTCAATGTCTGAGTTGTCGGATGTCCATAACTGTTTTTACCGACTTCAATCACCGATATTTTAGGATTTGTCTTTTTTAAAAATTCCTCGCCCGAAGAAAATTTCGAACCATGATGGCCGACTTTTAAAACATCAGCGCCGATATTAAAATTCTCAACCAGATATTTTTCGATATTTTCTCCAATATCGCCGGTAAATAAAGCTCTAAAATTACCAATGCTTAATCTTAAAACTAAAGTGGTATCATTTAACTCCTTGCTCGCCAAAAATTCTTTTGGCGGCGAAAGAACGTCAAAAACATTATCCCTATACTTTATTTTATCGCTCTGCGCCAAAATAATTTTTAAAGCGCCGTTTTCTTTCAAGTTTTCTTTTATGGCATTTTCTAAATCTTTAAATGCCTTGGCTTCGCCCGCACGGCCGTTATAAATAAAAGCGCCGATTTTATAACGTTTTAAAACATCTATCAGGCCGGCAAAATGGTCCATCTGCGGATGCGAAAGAATTATTAAATCAATATATCTGTCGGTTGGACTTAAAACGTCTGCTAATTCGCTTAAAATTTTCTTGTCCGGCCCGCCGTCAATCAAAACTTTAACATTGCCGGGCAAAATAACCATTTCACTATCACCTTGTCCGATGTCAAAAAAATAAACTTCTAAATTTTTATTCTGATTATTAAAAATAATCAGCGACCAGATAAATAAATCAAACGCCACTAAAAAAATAAAAAGAATAATTAAATGATTGCGATTAAGCATTATTCAAATTTTAAAACAAAAAACAGCCGTTTAAAAGACTGTTTTTTAAAAGATAAACCAAGCTATTAGTGTTTCTGAAACCTAAACGGAAGCGCAGTCCCGCAGAGCGGGACGTGAGCGGATTGAAGAATACTAATAGCTTGGTTTAATAAAATTAAATTTTGCCTACTAAATCCATTCCCGGCTTTAATGTGTCTTTTCCCGGTTGCCAGCTGGCCGGACAAACCTGACCATTATGCTCTTCAACAAATTTAGCGGCTTGCAATTTTCTTATAATTTCCGCGGTATTTCTGCCGATACTGTTATCATGCAATTCATAAGATTTTATCACACCGTGCGGGTCAATAATAACGCTGGCGCGAAGCGATAGTCCGTCGTTTTCAAGGTAAGTGCCAAACGCTCTGCATAATCTTCCAGTCGGGTCCGCAATCATCGGATATTGAATTTTCTTGATTGACGGCGAATTATCATGCCAGGCCTTGTGCGTAAAAACCGTATCCGTTGAAACACTCATCACTTCCGCTCCTTGTTTCTTAAACTCATCATACAAATCAGCTGCTTCCGACAATTCAGTCGGGCAGATAAAAGTAAAATCCGCCGGATAAAACAATAAAACCAGCCATTTTCCGCTATAATCGGAAAATTTTATTTGTTTTGTTTCATTATTTTGAAAAATCTCAAATGAAACATCGGGAATTTTTTTTCCGACAATCGGCATTGATAAAATTTTTTCTTCCATAAATTTAAATTATAAGTTATTTTGATAAACAACGACCTTTAATCTAATGACATTCTTTCTGAAATAACGCTCCAGTCAATCGCTTTTAAAAACGCTTCAATATAATCAGCTCTTTTCAAGCCATAATCCGGCATATAAGCATGCTCAAAAACATCCATTACTAACAATGGTTTAGCACCGCTAAAATGCCCAACATCGTGCTCATTAATCCAAACATTAAATAATCTATTCGCCAAAACATCGTAATACAAAACCACCCAACCAATCCCGCGCATCATTCCTATTGCCTTAAAATCTTTTTCCCATTCTTCGTATGAACCCCAATCTTTATTAATTTTTTCTGATAAAACTGAATTTTTATCAAATTCTGTCTGCTCTTTCGATAAATTCTCGAAATAATATTCGTGCAAACGCATACCATTAAACTCCCAGCTGAATCGCCTATTTAGTTCAGCAACTTCCGGAGTGCTATGTTTTCCCTCTTTTTCCATCGCAATCAAAATATCATTGAGCTTATTAAAATTCGCCACATAGCCGGAATAAAGCGTAAAATGATTTTTCAACAACTGGTCGCTAAAACCCTGAAGGCCTAATAAATTTTCGTAATTTTTTGCTTCGTATTTCATATTATGATAAACTTCGAAAAATGCTTAATAAAGAAGAATTTCTTAAAACTATAAAGGAAAGAGCTGAAAAAAGCAAAGTTTACAAGAAATACCAGCTAATCGGCTTAATTATAGCCCAGCTTTTAAACGACGAAAAACACAAATCACTTTATATAAAACTGGCGAAAAAGCACAATCCTGACCATTTATTAAGCATCGCTAAAGATGTTTCTGAAAGAAAAAATATAAAAAACAAAGGAGGATATTTTATGATAGTGCTTGCGAAAACACATCCTTATCTTTTAAAGGATTTAAAAGAGAAAAAATAATATTTACGTATCATCTAAAATTTAACGCCAAACATTTATAAATATAAAAAGTAATGACTTACAAATATTTTAATTTTCCTTTTACTTCTTCTATTGATTTATAACCTTTTCTTTTAAGAATTTCTTCTAATTCCGAATTTATCCTTACAAAGCAACTCTGGCCCTCTTTTTCAAATGTGGTCGCTATTTGAACAGCATCTGCCCCAGCAAGAAGAAATTCAAAAACATCTATACCTGTTTTAATCCCTCCAACGCCAAAAATTGAAACTTTATCCTTGAGCAATTCATAAAAAGCTCTCACATTTGCCAAAGCAATCGGCTTGATATAATCCCCAGAAAGACCGCCAAACCATTTCTTTGGTTTTATGACGGGTGTTTCAGATTCTGGATCAATAACTAAAGTATTGCCAACTGAATTTATGCAAGTGATAAAACTAATTTTATATTTTTTAATTAAATCTGCCATTTGTTTATGATGGATAAAATCATAAAATGGCGGAAGTTTCAATCCAATTGGTTTTTCTCCTAAATTTGAAATCTTGCATAGCACTTTTTCAGTTTGTTCAAAATCATAAGCAATTTGCGTCTTTCCCTCCAAATTTGGACAACTTAAATTTACTTCGATTAAATCAACATCGCTATTTTGAAAAGCTTCAACCATTTTTTCATAATCTTCAATAAACAAGCCAGCAACGCTTACAATAATAGACTTGTTATATTTTTTTAGATACGAAGAAAATTTAATATACTCTTGATAACCCAAATTTGGCAATCCCATAGATTGAATAGAACCCAGTGGAAGTCTAATATATCTCGGTTTTTGATTTCCCTCCCTTGGTTCTATGGTGCACGATTTCATCATAATGGCAGACGATTTTGATTTGCCAATATTTTCCAATTCATCAAAAGTGGAATCTAATGGACCCGAAGCATTGCAAATATATGAATCCATTTTAACGCCTGCAATTCTAGTTTTTGTGATTATCATGAACAATAAAATTTGACGATATTCTTAATTTATCGTATTTTTATTATATTAAATTATGAAAATTCTCACAATCGCTAATAAAAAAGAAGAGAAATTCCTGCGGCAGAAAACCGCGGAATTTGATTTTAAAACTTATGCCACGACAGCCGGCGAAAAATTCACTAGAAAACAAATCGAAAAACTGATTAAAAATATGAAAATTACAATGGAAAAAGCGCCGGGCATCGGACTTTCCGCTAATCAAGTCGGCCTGAATTTAAAATTATTCGTCGCTCAAATCCCCGAAACCAGATTAGAAAAAAACGGAAAAGAAATTTCAACCAAAGCAACGGAATTTTATGTTATTTTTAATCCGGAAATAAAAAATTTTTCAAAAAGGAAAACAATAATGGAAGAAGGGTGTCTAAGCGTTCCGGGAATTTTCGGAGAGGTTGAACGGCCGGAAAAAATCACGCTTTCCGGCTTTAATAAAAAAGGAAAAAAAATCACATTAGAAGCCGAAGGATTATTGGCAAAAGTTTTTCAGCATGAAACTGACCACCTAAACGGAATCCTGTTTATTGATAAAGCGAAAAATTTAAAGAAGTTATGAAAATAAAAATCACAAAATTATTCCTTCAACCCGCTCACGTCCGCCATCCGCCAACTGGCGGAGGCGGACTGCGCTTCCGTTTAGGTATCAGGAACAACTTTGTGATTTTTGTTTCCTGAAATTTTATGAAATTCGTATTTTTCGGCACGCCTGAATTTGCCGCCATTATTTTAGAAAAACTTATTAACTTCGGCTTTATTCCCGAAGCCGTTATTTGTAATCCTGATCGTCCGATTGGCAGAAAAAAAATTATTACTCCCCCGCCGGTAAAAAAATTGCTGATTGAAAAATTAAAAAATTATAAAATTAAAATTCTCCAGCCGGAAAATCTGGTGGATATTAAAAATCAGTTGTCAGCTGTCAACTGTCAGTTGTTTGTAGTTGCCGCTTATGCCAAAATCATCCCAAAAGAAATTTTAGAGATTCCGCGCCTCGGCTCAATCGGCGTCCATCCTTCGCTTTTGCCGAAATACCGCGGCCCTTCGCCCATTCAATCGGTAATTTTAAACGATGAAAAAGAAACTGGCGTAACCTTATTTTTAATGGATGAAAAAGTGGACCACGGTAAAATAGTATCAAGTATCAAGTATCAAGCATCAAGTGATGATAATTACGAATCTTTAATACGCAAACTGGCAGAATTGAGCGCTAATCTTTTAATTGAAGCACTGTCTAATATTGAAGAAAAAATTAAAAATGCAAAATCGCAAAACGAATCATTTGCCACTTACACAAAAAAATTTACAACCAAAGACGCATTTATTGAACCTGCTAATTTAGAAAAAGCGCAGGGTTCGATATGCTCACCCCAAGAAATTCGGCGGCTTGCGATTGAAATAGACCGAAAAATTCGCGCCTTAAATCCGGAACCAGGAACCTGGACACTTCGACAAGCTCAAGGTAAGCTTATGCGAATAAAACTTTTAGAAGTGGAAATAACCCAAAACGGCAAATTAAAACTCAAAAAAATCCAAACTGAAGGCAAAAAACCTAAAATTTTATAAAAAATCCCCCATTATGCATGGGGAATTTTTTATAGCTTGAACGAAATACTAGCTTATCTGGTAATGGAAATATCCGGCACTTCTATCTCGGTACTAGAAGCCAAAACCGTTACCCTTCTTGTGGTAGAATCATAAACTACCCAATAATCAGTAGAAGAAGCCGTACCAGTGCTTGGATCAATCGGCATTGAAGAGATATATGTCGGCACTATACAAGGTTCAATATTATAATTGCTAGCCCCTAATTGCGTCATTACTGATGGTAATACGCCAGCGCCGGGACAATTAAAAACTCCCCCATTGTCCGCCTGATTCTGGCCGATAGCGTCTAAAACAGCTTTAACTTGAGCCCATCTTTTTGTGTCCCTTGCCTGGGCAAACTGCCTGCCAGGATTTAAAGCCACGATAACAACTCCGGCTAAAATCGCGATAATGCCGATAACGACCAATAATTCGATTAATGTAAAACCTGATTTTGAATTTCTTTGTTTCATTGATATTTATTTGTTTTCAATAATAAAATAACTCGACCTTTAAGGACATTTTTATATTATAAATCTATTATATCATAAAATTCAATAAGAAATATAAAACTTATCCACACCTTTATTGAATTTCTTTCCAGCTTATGACTTCGTAAGTTTCTGCCGCTAAAGGAAAACTCGGCGGCGGAGCGTAAAGAAGATTGGCGTCATAAATCAGATTGCGCGTTTGATAACCGGTGCCGTCGGTATAAGCAAAACCATAACGCTGGCTAGAAGCAATCATTCCATAAGTTGTGATGGTATTTCTCGTGTGATAAGTAGTACAACGGCTATCTGGCGACCGGTAATAATACCTGCCAACCCGACCATTTTGTGCCATAAGGGCCGCATCAACTCTTATGATATCAGTGCTATAAAAACCGATATTCAAATTTTTCTGGGCAATAAGCCCGATAACATCTTGACCGTCATAATTAGTATACAAGAGATTTTCATTAACCGTGATACTGCTGCGCGTTGTCGGATTATCCGGAAAACGCGCTGAAGCGATTGTCACGCGGCTGGTATTAATTTGCCCCCTTACCCAGACATCGTCTTCAATAAAAATCAAACCATTGGCGGGTATCTGATAATTGCCAAGCAAAGTTTCGGTTTGAATGCTCCAGATGCCCCAACCGCTTTGATTTAAATAATTAGTGCAATTGCTCGGCGGCGCCCTTAAAGCGTCAACAATAAAAAAATCAAAAGTATCGTCTGTTTTTAATACGATATCGTATCCGTATTTTCCAGAACCCGACGACCCGCGGTAAAAACCGCTTGAAGAAGCTGATTCTTTCAATTGGGAAAGAGTCTGGGTAATACCGGTAAAATCCACTGCCGGCACCGGAAATTGGCGGCCAGCCATAAAAACATCCGAACGGTCTTGTAGTGAATTAGGCGGCGCTTCTAATGGTCTGAAACTGCTGTTAGTTCCACTTTGACCTGCCGGATTTCTATGTGTATGCACGCCAAATTCATTGCTGCCGCTATGGTCAAGGTCGTCATAAGAACTAAGAGCGCTGGTGACCAAATTATGAGCAGTACCGTCAAATCTTACGCCGTTGTTTGAATGAATCGGCCCAAAAACTTCCGTACCGTCGCCGTACCTTACATTGTCATTTAACACGCTGGCGTATTTGGCAAACGACGGAATGCCCATTTTAGCTTCAATAATTTTTTCAATATCAGGGTCGGCATTGGATTTTCCGATTGATCTCACGGTAATAATCGTTGATCCATTTACGGGAGGCGTTATCTCTAATATAAATTGTCCTATGATATTTCCATTTTTATCCTGATAATCATGGATATAAGGACCTGGAGCGCCGGTGCCATCAGTATAATCATTCTGATCATGAGCCAGATGCCAGCGGTAATATTCAATTCCCGCTTCGGCAATTTTAAACGCCAAAGAACGATTTTGATAATTTATTGTGTTATTCAAATTCGTATCAGTCCAAACCAAGAATCCGGACAGCATTATAACCATTACCATCCCGTAAATTAAAATCTGCATTGAAAGCTGGCCGCTATTCTTATCTTTTATTTTTATATTTTTATATTTCATTTTTAAAAATCTAAAAACTAAAACCTATAAACTATTTTTTAATCATCTCTCAATTCCCTTGGCGTTAATTCAATCATCGAAGTAGTCGTTGCTGTTCCATCGGGCTTTGTAACTGTAAATTGCGCCTTGATTAATTTTACATCCGGAATGTTAATTGGAAAAGGCAATGGCGCTTCACTGCCGGAATAATTCATATCATAATAACTGAAAACGCTTGATGTTCCGACTCTTAAATTATGCAAAACATCAAAAACTTCTTCATTGGCGTCGTTATAAGTGAACGGATTGCCGGTCGGAACGAGAATCCCTTTCTTCAAAACGTTTCCGGAAACAAAATATTTGAAGCGTTCAATAGCGCCATCAGCATCAACATCGCTATAAAAAACAAAAATACTGGAAGACGCCTGGCTTATCGGATAACTGCCGACGCTTGACTGGCTCATGGACCTCATTTCTTTAATCATGCCCTGTATCGTATATTGCAGTTCAAACTGCGGCTCAAAGCTTTTCATGAAATTAATATTTAAATCGGTAAGATTAATGCCGATATATGTTAAAATAACAACAATTAAAGCTATAAAAGACGCTCCAATAACAACTTCTATCAAGGTAATTCCCGACTTATTATTGATATTTTTATTGCCGGCTATTTTTTCTTTTAATAACATAAAAAATAATAATTCCGATAATTGCTGAAAATGAAAATAAAACTATATACAAAACCGTTCCGGAAAGATAATTTTTTATTTTTACTAAATTCCTGCCAATTTTTCTTTCCGCTATTGGAATTTCAAAATCTTCCGGCACGGCCACTTTCTCAAAAATACCGTTATTATCTGAATAAACAATGACATAATATTCTCCGGAAGAAAGGCTTTCTATGGCAGCGCCGCGCTTTTCCCGGCTGATTAATAATCTTTTTGCTAAATTTTTATTACTATCAAAAATATCAATCCGATAACCATTAATTCCGGCAGGTTGATTATCGCCCCACTCGACATTGAAATAATAATTGCCTTGGCTGTCTTGTTCTACGCCTCCGCTTAAAGCGCTTTGGTTATCTTGTTGATTATTTTGGTTTGATTGATTATTTTCTTCCTCATTTTGATCAGACTCATCCTGATTTCCCTGATTTGGTTCATTTGGAGAAAAAACTTCGCTTAAAGTTGTAAATCCCATATTTTGGGAAACATAATTGCCATCCGCGTCAATTGAAGCGATTTTGGCGATATATTTCGTGCTGGCGCGCAATACATTGCCGCTGTTTAAAACATGTTCCAATTCAAACGTCGAATCGCCAACGCTGATAATTGCCTGTTCTCCGGGAGCGTCTAAACTAACAAGCAAGCTTGACCCGGCCGCCTTATTAGTTTGCCAGGCAATTTTAATAGATTCATCGTCCAAGGAAACAATGGAAATATTTGAAATAATCGGCGCTGAATTATTTTCGGGAATTTGCGGCGTTGAAGTTGATTCCGGCGTTGATGTGGCTTGAGGCGACGTCCAGTCGGGAGAACTTGTAAAGTTACCGTTAATATCAGTCTCGTTTTCCCACGCATCTTTAACCATCAGCCGATAACTATAATTAGTATTTGGCAAAGTACTTATTTCTAAAACACATTCCCTGATACCCGCGTCGCAAGGATAAAAATCATTAAAGAAATTTGTTTCCTGGATATCGCCTCCATTCGGCCAGTAAGAAATTTTATAATCAACCGGCTCATTGGCATTGAAACGAAAGCTTGTTTTATCGGGAGAAATGACATTAACGCTGAAATTGGAAATAATCGGCAAAGCGATATCGCCGTCTTCATACAATGCGAATTTAAAAAAGAAGCTTTGTTCATTCGCTCCCACATAAGCCGGCTTGATTTGCCTTTCAAGAGCATTAGTCGCGTTATGCACTTGGACATCGATGGTATTGGAATAATAAATTTTGAACTTCGCCAAAGAGCTAATCATTTTAATTTTGTAAATCTGACCGCTGACGACATTAACCGGCTGGTCAAAAGCAACATGCAATTTCTGGCCGCCAGCCGTTCTAGCGACATAAGGAACAGTTATTGTTTTAGCCGCCAAAAGATTATCATTGTTGTCGCGCAGGCCAAAAGAAACGGCTCCAGAACTCCCCTCGTTTTCCACCCAAATGTCAAAACCGCTTACATAATCATCATAAGGAATAAAGTATTGGTAGACAGGCCCGGCTGTCGCCAAAGTCAAATTGCCGGCTGTGTCATAAAAAGATTCAAAATATCTCAATTCCGCCGCAATAACGCCGGAAGTAGAAAGCAAAAAGCAAAAAATAGAAAATAGAAAAAATATTTTTATTTTTTTATTTTTAAAATTCATATGAATAAATTAATTTTAATTACCATTAATTACTACATCATTGCCACTTAATTACTTAATTACTTATTTACTTAATTACTATTCAATGTTGCTTTATATTCCTGCCAGCTGTTAAAAATCGAAAGTCCGGGCTCGGTTGAAGAAGCATAGCCGGTTTTTTGAACCGTTAAGCTATAAGTATCAGAGTTTAGCCCGCCGAATAACGCTTGGCCGGCCGGAACGCAGCCGGAATAAAAACTGATAGTGAAATCCTCAAGTATTGGCGTGTAATTCTCGTCAGCGGTTTGCAGATACGCTCTAATCTTTAAATAACGATTGCCATTTTGCGAAGCGCTGATTTGGCCGCCGCTCGCAGTATAAAAACTGCCTGCCGAGCCGTCCGGACCGATAAAATTCCACGTAGCGTTATCGTTATTCGCCGCTATTTGAAATTTTAAGCTGTCGTTTCCGGCTTGCGGCGGCTGGCTTTCCGGATTCCAGGATAATTCAAAAAATTCAGTCGTTGAAGTGCCAAAATCTATCGTGTTAGAAATCAGCCACTCCGCGCTGCTAGTTGAATATTTTCCGTCAATTATCTTTAATTTCATTTCGCCGGCCGGATTATCAACTTCAACTCCTCCGCTTTGTTCAAAATAATTCCCTCCCGACCAATCGGTTTTAATAATATTTTTTTTACCCGTCAAAACAGTCTGATTAAATCCAATTTTTGACAATTCAACACTCGCGCCTTTAATCGGCAGGCCATTTTCATCAGAAACGCTCACTAAAAAAGCTAATGGATTTTTTTGCTCCATTATTAATTTTAAATCAGATGCCGTATCAGGGTTAACCGCAATCGGCAAAAATGGCATTGTTCCGGAAAAATCATAAACATCATCCTGATTTAAAAAATTATAAGAATCCCATTCAAGTCCGGAAATAGTTTTTAAGCCATTAGAATTAGTAGCTGAAGAAACTGAATATTTTAAAACATCTGGAGCGCCGATTGTTTTTATCCCCTCTTGTAAAAAATCAACATTCGGCACTGCCTGACACATTTTATCAATAGAAGCAATATTCAAAGAGCTTACTTTATCAATACTGAAACTTATCTGCGTAATCTGCTGCTGGCCGATTGTCGCGTGGGGCTTATTCGGATTCGGATTGCCGGCGCCTCCTATCGGATAAGTTTTATCGGAAGAATAACCGCTTTTGCTTACCGTTATTTCATAAGCCGAAGTGCTGGTTGGAATATCAACGAGCTGAAGAATGCCGTTTATATTCGTATTGTCATTAATTGTAATTATCGGATTTAAAGCGTTATTAACAACTTCAACATCAACGCTGCTTACCGGCTGGCCATTAGCATCAAAAACATTTATGAACAATGAACCGTTATTGCTGTCGCTTTCTAATCCTTGCGGCGCCACCGTAGTATTCATATGAATCGGCTTGAAATAATAACAATTATTGCAGCTTACCTCTAATTCAATCAGCTTATAATCAGCCGGCGCCGTGTCGTTCGGATTTCCGCCTATGGTGCCGTCAAAAGAATCGTCAATATTTCTGACGGTTGTCTTTATAATAAAAGTTTGCTGGCCTAATTGGATATTTTTTTCCGCCAAAAGCTTGCCGGAAGGATAACCGCCGGAAATTCCAACATCGGAAAAAGGCATATTTCTGATAATTTCAATCTCTTTTTCTAAAATTGCAATTCCGTCAAAACGGCTCTTATCTTTACCAGTTGCCTCTAAAACATTAGAAAATCCAAAATAAACCGCCTGAATTAAAATTGCCATAAGCCCAAGGCCAATAACAACTTCAATTAAAGTAATCCCCTTGTGGTAGTTATTATTTTTGTTAAATTTGGAATTAAAAAATTTTAACATTTTGCATTGTCATTTTTTATTTTGATATTTACATTTTAATTTTATACTAATTACCTCACCTTAAGATTCTGCGTTAAAGTATAAATCGGAGTGATAATTGACAGCACGACAAAGCCGACGAGAATTCCCATAAAAAGAATAAGCAACGGTTCCAAAATAGTGGATAAATTTTTAAACTGTTCGTCTACTTCAGCTCCATAAAATTCAGCCAAATAAGCAAGATTTTCATCAAGATGGCCGGTGCTTTCTCCTACTTCAATCATTTGGGAAAAAGTCGGCGGAAAATATTTTTCATTCGCCAAAAGATAATTAGACATCGTCTCGCCTTTTCTGATGGTTTCAGAAACATTTTTAAGCTCAACCCGATAAACGATATTAGGCATTGTTTCGGCGGTAATATTCAAAGCGTCAACAATTTTAATGCCGCTTTTAAGAAGCGATGCTAAAGTTCTCGCAAAAGCCGTCATATTAACATTCACGGAAGTCTGCCCGATAAAAGGAATTAATAAAATAAATTTATGCCAGAGAAATTTCACCGCCCTTAATCTTAGCAAGAAAGAAATCGCAAATACTAAAATAATAATACCAATTCCAACCAGCCAGCCATAGTGGAGAAAAAAATTTACAGTGGCGATTAAGATTCTTGTCGTTATCGGCAATTGTACTTTAAAGCTGTCAAAAATCGGCATTATTTGGGGAAAAACAACAAAAAGCAAAATACTGCTTATGCCGACAGTGGCAACCAAAACAATAAACGGATATGTCATCGCTGCCTTGACCTTGCGCCTCAATTCATAACCCTTCTTCAATTCTTCATGAAGGTAATTCAAATTATCCGCTAAGGTGCCGCTCGCCTCACCGACTCTTATAATATTAATAAAAAAATTTCCGAAAATTGATTTTTGTTTATCAAGGCTTACCGAAAGAAACTGGCCGTTGTCAACATCAACAATAAGCTGGCTGATAATTTTTTGGAAAGTCTTTGATTTTGATTGCCGGCGCAACATCCATAAGCTGTCTAAAAGCGGCATGCCCGAGCGAATCATAATGGACAGATGCTTTGTAAAAAGCATTTTTTCGGAAATTGATATATGATTAAAAATTCTTCCTATATCCATATTTTAAATACTATTTATTTTATTCATGGATTATTCTCAAAACCTCTTCAATGGTTGTTATGCCTTTTACCGCTTTATTGAATCCATCTTCAAGCATTGTCGTCATTCCCTCTTTCATTGCCGATTCCTGGATAATGCTGGAATTTACCCTTTTCATAATCGACTCCCTGATATTTTCAGTGACTTCTAAAACTTCATAAATCCCGACCCTGCCTTCATAGCCGTCTTCGCAAACAGCGCATCCCTTGCCTTCAAAAAAATTCCTGTTATTTTTCAAAAGCTCCGGCCTGATTACTTCTTTCAAACTGTTAAACTCAGTATCGTTCAATTTTTTATCCATGCGGCAACTGGAACACACCTTCCTTACCAAGCGTTGGCCAATGGCGATATTTACCGTTGAAGCGATTAAAAACGGCTCAATACCCATATCTAAAAGCCGCGGTAAAGTTGTGGCCGCGTCATTGGTGTGGATAGTTGAAAGGAGTAAATGGCCGGTCAAAGCTGCGTTCACGGCAATGCCGGCTGTTTCTTCGTCTCTGATTTCGCCGACCATAATAATATTCGGGTCTTGCCGCAAAATAGACCTTAACCCTTGGGCAAACGTCAATCCTGTCTGAGAGTTTACCTGAATTTGATCAATGCCTTTTAAAGAGTATTCTATCGGGTCTTCAATTGTGATAATAGAAATTTCCGAAGTATTTAATTCTTTGATAATCGAATAAAGAGTGGTTGTTTTTCCGGAGCCGGTCGGGCCGGTTGCCAAAATCATGCCGTAAGGTTTTTTAACCGCTTTTTCAACAATCGCGAAATCCCTGTCTGAAAAACCAAGCTCCTTAAGAGAAAGCTGAGTTCTTTCCGATAAAATCCTTAAAACAGAATTTTCGCCGTAATAAGTCGGGGCGATGGAAACCCGCACGTCAACATAGCCGACGTTTTCAATTGGAATTTTAAACCGGCCGTCCTGCGCGGCTTGGTGTTCGTCTGTCCGCAAACCGGATAAAACTTTAATTCTGGTAATCACTTCCGACTGAATGCTTTTCGGCAAAATAAAAGCGTCGTGAAGCACGCCATCAACCCTTAAACGCACTCTCACTCTTCCTTCTTCCGGATCAATGTGAATATCTGAAGCCCGCGCCTCAAAAGCATGGGCGATTAAAGCGTCAACCAGTCGAATAATTGAAATTTCATCCGGCTTGGCTTTTAATTCTTTTTCAATAACAACTCCTTTTGTCTGTTTTGATGTTTCTTCCGGCATCTTGCTTTTATTATACCAGATTATTGAAATGCAAACAAAAAAGAATTACAATTATTTCGCAATTTGTCGGGTGGTGTAGTGGTAGCACGCCGCGCTCTGGACGCGGAAACTGGGGTTCGAGTCCCTGCCCGACAGCCAATGAAAAAGAAAACTCAAATATTTATAATTCATGGAGGAATGACTTTCAAAAATAAGAAAGATTATTTGCATTTCCTAAAAACCAGAAAGATTTCAATTAAGAAAAAAATAGGATGGTATGACGTTTATTTAGATGAAAAACTGGGTAAAAATTTTGAAATAATCAGACCGCGCATGCCCAAACAAGATGATGCCAAATACAATGATTGGAAAATATATTTTGAAAGGCATATTTCTTATTTAAGAAATAACGTAATTTTAATAGGAGGTTCACTGGGCGGAATTTTTCTCGCAAAATATTTATCCGAGCATAAATTCCCAAAAAAAATCTTATCAACCTATCTGATTTGCCCTCCTTTTGACAATGCTCTGCCCGGAGAAGATTTAGTTGGCGGATTTAAGCTTAAATCTGATTTATCTTTGCTTGAAAAAAACTCAAAAAATCTTTATCTATTGTTTTCAAAAGATGATGACGTTGTCCCGATTTCTCATGCTAAAAAGTATGAAAAGAAGCTAAAAAATGCGAAAATTATCATATATAAAAGCAAAAACGGACATTTTAACATTCCTAAATTCCCCGAGATTATTAATATGATTAAAAAGGATATTAAGAGATAATTTATTAAGATAATAACACTAATCAATTCAGGTCAATTTTATTCCTATTCAGACTACTAAAAAATATAATTTCTGACAAAGTTTAATATTTCGAAATTAAATAGAAATGCCGGCCATGCCGGCATTTCTACAAAACTCATAAAACAAATATTAAAACAGCGGATATGGCCACATTGGAATTGAAAGGAGCATTAACAAAGCTCCCAATAGCGCCAAATTTTTCATAAAGTGCACCATTTCCGACATCCGCATATTCGGCTCTTGCACTTTCCAAAAAGCGTGCATAATAAAAGTCACCGATACAAGAAAAATAACTAATGCTAATATCGCCCATTCAACATAAACACCAAGCAATATTCCTAAACCGCCGAGCAAAAGTAAAATACCAGTGATAATAACTGCCGCTTTCGGCATCGGTACTCCTTTTGATTGAGTATATCCTTCAAGCATTCCTAACTTCGTGAAATGATTAATTCCGGAAATTATGAAATAACCGCCCAAAAGAAGCCTGCCGATAAAAAACAAAATATCAAAATAATTCATATTTAAATTTATTTTAACTTACAGACCTTTTATAAAATTAAAAATCCGACATTATTTTTTTCAAATCTTCCGGCAAATCTGTTTCCAAGGCAATCAGCTGGCTTTTTGCCTGCCCCGCATTCTTTTGCGGGGGCAAAGTAAATTTCAAATAATACGCATGCAAAAAATGGCGGCGTTTGGGCAATTTAGTTTTCGCGCCATAAAGCGTGTCGCCTATAATCGGATGGCCGATTGAAGCCAAATGCACTCTTATCTGGTGCGTCCGGCCGGTTTTCGGCTCCACTTCTAAAAGCGCAAATTTATCATCAATCACTTTGATGACTTTATAATAAGTTTTTGCCGCCCGCTCGGACTTGCCCGCCGTAGCCACGCTTTGTGGAGTGAAGGAGGGTTTAACTGCCACTTTTTTAAGCCGATAATTTTTTGACGGCTTAATCGCGTATTCAATAATCCCCTCCTTATTTTTAGGAACACCTTCTACCAAGGCCAGATATTTTTTAACAACTGTCCTATTTAAAAACTGCTCCTTAATAAAATAAAAAGTGTTTTGATTTTTAGCTATAATCAAAAGCCCGGAAGTCTCTCTGTCTAAGCGATGAACAATTCCCGGCCTCATCGGGCTTTCGCCGACATTTATAATTTCCGGATAACAGCCCAGCAAGGCATTAACTAATGTGTGGCGATATTCTTTTAATGTTGGATGAGTTAAAAGCCCGGCTGGCTTATCAACAACTAAAATATCGCTGTCTTCGTAAATTATTTTTAAAGGAATATTTGTATCTGGCTCAATCTTAAATTTTTCTTTTGGTGAAATCAGCTTTTCTTCCATCACCAAAACGCGGTCATTTTTCCTCAATCTGAATCCCGGTTTAACCACAAAATGGCCGTTTATTTTAACAGCGCCGTTTTGAATAGCTTTTTGCAATTGAGAACGGGAAAATTCTTTTATTTTTTCCGCCAGAAATTTATCCAACCGCTCTTTTTGAATTTCAACAATAAACTCCATAATAATTAAATTATAATAAAAAAACCGGCAAGCCATAAGCCGGATTCTGTTTTATACGGCAATTTATCTGGACCATTGATTGCTCGCTGGTTCTAGCGGTATTTCCGCCAATTGGCGGACTCAACCTTGCACCCAGTAAGGATTTAGCCGTTTCACCTCTGTTTTGCTATCCCTATGACAGAGTTAGACCTTCTAGCTTAGGATAGGGTCTTCCTGATATTTTCATACCAAGACGTCGCTGTTCGCACCTCTCGCATTACTGCGGCGGGCCGTTAACCCGTACAATTATTCTGAAAAAATCAAAATTGGGAGTCCGGACTTTCCTCAATCAGCGCTTATTAATAACTGATCGCTGCCGTTTGGCTTGCCGATTTCTTATATTATACACCTATTTTAAGCAATTGTCAAAATAATATACTTGTCTAGAACATTAAAAATCTGAACAAATTAGATAACTATTACTCCACTTGGCGCGCTAGGCGGAGTAGTATCAGCTGTTATTTTTCTTAGAATAATCTGGTCAAGCCAGGTATTGGATTCTCTTCCATAGAAAGTAAAAGAATGGGTCCCTTGGGTAAGATCCCATATCATTGGGTCGAATTGAGATGAAGTTGTGCCATTGCCCCATTTAGAAACCTCATCCCAAACAAAGCCAGTGATCAAGGGTATAATATTATATATATACAAAGCATTTCCTTGAGCTGATTCATTGTCTAACCCGACATAGAATGAATTCTGGCCTCCGTCATTGTTGGAGTTGACTCTGGCTTCCAGTTTGTATTGGCCAGATGTAGAGATATCAAAGGTATATTTGGCTGAGCCGGTGTTATCTGTATTGGTGTAAATATATGTATCTGAACCAGATGTTCCGGTCTGCGTTGAAGTAAGCTGGCCTGATTCAGCTTGGATGTATTGCTCAGGGAGGAAATTTTGAACAGGAGCGTTGTATTCGTCGTTATCTGTTAACGAAGAGCAACCTGGGTCATTGGGGTAGTCTGTTAAGCCGTCTGAATCGTTGTCTATGCTGTCGGAACATTGGTAGGTTGGAGATGAAGCGAGAGTTAATGGATGAGGATAAGTTAGGGGAGTAAAATAAGAAGTCCATGTATTAGTTGTTGTGCATTTATAAAAAGTTCCCGATATTGGTGTTGACGGATTTGTGCCTACCATACCAGTTAAGTTAGTAACTGATTGATTTGTAGCCCAATAACCAACTCCTGTAGTGCATGTTGTAGGACGATTAGCAAGAGTGCCGGCACCTACCCCAGAAGCACCTGTAAATGATGGTGTGTAAACCCAGAAATCCACATTTGCAGCAGGAGTAAATCCAGGGTTACAACCAGAACATCCAGGGTTAAGTACAAAAACCCCAGACAGAGTTCCAGTTAAGTTTTTTCTATTACCCCAGAAATATGAGTCAGAAACATGAATAGGTACTTGTGGTTGATTGGGGCCAACATAATTTACTGGCATTAAAGAATCAGCGTATTCTTCTCTTACTTGTATATTAAACATTGACCCAGGGGTAGTAATATTATTATTAAATACAACTGCCGTACCACCTCTATGGTCATACAACCTACCCCCATAATTACCGACATCATTTATTTGATTTCCATATATTTCAGTACCAAAGCACCCATAACCAAGAGTATCCCCTCCGTGCATATCAAACATAGGCCAGGCACCATTTGACCCAGTGAAATTAATTGTATTATATCTAACCGCATACCTATTTCCATAATTGCAATCAGCTACCATAAAAGTTACATCATTAAAGGTGTTATTCTCAATCCACATAGTCGTATCATTCTGACCGTACACATGCCTTTCCCAATTATTCCACCAAGTTCTCCCCCAAACATCACCAGCTTCGGCAAACCTCAGAGGGAATGCTATCCCATCGAAAGTATTATTGTGTATTACTCCCCTGATTCCTCTAACCCATATTGCTTGAGTATTACCATAAGTATTTAGAAAATGATTATTGTCTATCTGCACTTTTGTTTGAATAGTTATATTACTGCCAACATGCCTTAGTTTGATACCAGCGCCCTTGCTATTCATATTAAACGTAAACCCAGAAACTCTAAATGGTGTATTCAAAGTTAAATTAGAAGAAGAAGGCACATAATCTATTGCATACCCCCCCATGATCAACAGTGATATTTGTAGTCCCTATCCCAGCCCCAATAAGATTAATCCCTTTTATTATTGTTATTCCGGAGCCCCAAGCACAACTTCCAGCCGGAACTAAAACAGTGTCGCCAACACTTGCCGAATTAATCGCAGATTGAACTGCAGATTGAGAACAATCTGTGGCTTGAACAGTAGCCGCACTGACAGTTTTTATAATTTTTTGTTCACCAAATAAATGACTGAATTTTGAATAATAAAAATATAAAGAAAAACCAGAAATAATAAGCAATATAAAGAGAAAAATTATAATATTCTTTATTTTAGACATAAAAATTTTTTATAAAAATATATCCATTATTATATTAAAAACCGTTATCTTAAGCAACATTAATTATGGCGGGTTCAATAAAATTTCAAAATAATTTTGCTGATTGATTGTTCAGCTCTTTATTCACCAGCCAATCGGCTCTTTTATTTTCTTCACGAGGAATATGAATAAATTTAATTTCACCGAAATCCATTTTTAAATTCCAAATTTCAATGAAAAACGGAATTAAGCTTTTTTCTTTTATTTTATATTTTCCGCTTAACTGATTAACCACCAATTCGCTGTCCATTTTAATTTCAATTTTTGCTTTTTCCGCTTTCTCGCCGCCAATCAAATGTTTTACTTTCTTAAGTCCAAAAATAACCGCTTGATATTCAGCTTCATTATTCGTCGCTCTGCCGAGAAATTTTCCGTATTCTTTTATTTCTCCTTTTATTTCCATCACGACTCCAATCGCCGCCGGCCCGGGATTGCCCCTACTCCCCCCGTCACAATAAACAGTAATTAAATCATTCGTCATAAGTCATTAGTCATTTAAATACTTCCACGGCATTGGCTTTTTAATGCTTAAAGAAAATCCGCTGGCGGCCTTATGTCCTCCGCCGCCGAATTTTTGAGCAATTTCCGAAACATCAACTTCTTTGCTCGATCTTAACGAAAAAATTTTTCGGCCGTTTTTCTGATACCAAATAATGCCAATCGGATATCCTTTCTCTATTATTAAATTCCCTATTTCCGATTGTAAAATCGGCGAATTTACCGCTAATGCTTTATGATTTTTAAAACTAACCTTATCCGCCTGGCCCAATAATTTACTAATTACTTTTCTTCTGTATTTTAAAATTATTTTACCTGTTTCAATATATTTTTTCCGTTTTTTGACATTTTCCAAATCGCGGCTTATTTTATCCCATAATTTAAAATCAAAATCTGTAGCATCTAAAAAAGCCGTTATTTCTTTTGTGTTCCCCAGCTTAAATTTCCAAATATCGTAATCCTCTACATGCCGCAAAAGCCACGGCACTGGCTTTTTAGGATGAAAATATTTCCAGGTTAAAACCGCACCGGAATGATTAACGTCATATAAACAATCAGAAACGCATTTTATCGCGTCGCCATTGCTTACATGATGGTCTATTATTGTCACCGACGCGCAAATTTTAACTAATTTTTTTATTATTTCAGCCGGATAAGCGATATCAGCCATATATAATTTTTTACCTTTAAGATTTTTAGGCGGCGGAGCGTGGTGGTCAATAGGTATATAAATCGCCTTATCGCCAAATTTTTTCCAAGCCGCGTAAGCGGCCCCAAACCCGTCAAAACAATTTTTATGATATAAAACAATTATATCTTTTGTACTATTCATCATAATAAATAATATTATACCACTAAAAAATCAGGCGCAAAAGCCGAAATTATTAATATTAATCCAACTTTAATTAACGCTTAGATTTTGAGGCGCGGAAGGCGGAGCGGTGTCGGTCAGGCGGGTAAGATAGAAGTAATCCAATCTTGTATTTGATTCCCTGCCTCTTAAAGCAAGAGTATGAGCTCCTGAAGAAAGAGTAAGCGTATAAGGGTCGTATTGGGGATTGTCAAATGTGCCGGTTCCTCTTTTGGCAAGGTCATCTTCCCGCCAGACGCTATATTCGCCTGGAGAGGCGGTTGGGTTCAAATCCCATATATCTTCAGGGGAATTGTCTATTTGAAAGTAAAAGGAATCAGTTCCTCCGTTCTGGGCGAAAACTCTGGCAATGATTTTGTAAGCGCCTGCGGCGCTTACTGAAAAGCTGCAGGTTGCGGTTCCTGATTCTAATATTGAGGTTTGAATATATTGATTATTAGAAGCAAGAGAATCTGATACTATCTGCATAGGCGAAGCCAGAATACAAGATTCAGCTTCATAAGAAGAAGATGAAGAGATTAGAAAGGTGGTAGCTTGGGCTGATGTTGATTGATTTGAATTATTGCCTGCCGCGTCATAGGCGGAAACAGTGTAGGTGTATGAAGTGGAAGGAGAAAGATTGGTGTCACTATATGACAATTGACCAGTGACAGTTGACAATTGACTGCTATCACGAAAGATTCTATAGCCAAGAACTCCTACGTTATCTGTGGAAGCAATCCAGGATAGGTTGATTTGGGAGGAGGATATTGGAGTAGCAGAAAGATTGGTGGGAATTGAAGGCGATGTGGTGTCTAAGGGAGGCGGACCAGAAACGAGATACTCGTAGGCGCCGATGTCCCAGGCGGCGCCTTGAGGACGGGATGTCCCGAAATAATCATCAGAGAATATTCCGGTTCCTGGGTCAGTAAGACCACCATTCAGCACAGGAGACGGAGAAGATGACGTTAATCGTAATCCTGCTACCCAGTTTACAAATAAACTATCAAAAGTTGGGGTAATCGAATCAAATAGCGGATCACCATAACCGCCTTGTAACTCTTTGCCATCAGCCTGAACTTGAGCAAAATTCCTGTTTGTCTCCCAAATTCTATCTGAATATCTATAATAATTATAATTTAGGATAGTAGATGAATATGGCCCCATCTTAATGGTGCCCCAGTCGACTGCCTGTTTATACCCACACGGATTTGCGTTAGAGGGCCAAAAAATATTATTCCTAATATCTATATTACTGTATGGGCCTCCCCCCACTGAAGTAAAAGTAATACTCTTATAATAACCGTAAAAAATATTATTATAAACATTCGTGTAAGATATTAAAGTACCATAAGTAGAGAAAGCTAACTGTCCGGTAATCCCACAGTTTGAAGAGGCGGAAGTTTTTAAAGGAGAATAAAAAACATTGTTATAAATATTATTATGATCGGGAGTTTTTGCGGCCGGATTATTGGTATGTATAAACAACATTTGATTATTACCGTCAAATGTTCCTTCAAAAAAATTATTGTAGATATTATTATAATCGTCATTGATAGTAAGCATATCTGCCGAATTTATTCCAGTCCATCCTGAAGCAAAGTGGTTATTGTAAATATCAGTATATTTTATTTGACCTGTCATTAAATCACAGGCCTCTCGTTCCGCAGTTATACAACTATCGTGCAGATAGTTATCATGTACTTTATTCCTACCATAACCTAATGTTGTAGCATAGAGCAAAATTATCCCACCATCATTGTCATGATTAACGCTATTCCCATTCTTGTAAAACTCAGAATTTGCTATTTCTACGTTATTGGAAAACCCACTTTCTTTGCCAAATATAACGCCAGTTGCATAGAAATGGTGGAATGTAATATATCGGATTACAATACTGTGAGTAGACGTGCCATTGCCAAATATCCCATAACTCGCAACCGAATTACCATCAAGAATAAATTTTGTTTTATCAGTACCATCAAATACAAGATTATTCTTGTTATTAACATTAAATATAGTTTCTCCGCCTGCCCCATCTATAGTTACGATTCCATCATAACCATCACTCCACCCTGTAGCCGACCCATGTTCGGCAATCACAGCCCTCTTAATCGTTATGGGGTTACCAGCACTCCCTGAGACAGTGAAGGTATAGTTCCCCGTATAAGTTCCAGCAGCAATATAGACGGTATCTCCTGCCGCTATACCTGAAATGTTGTTGATATCATCCCAAGCATTTGTCCAACTTGAACCATTACCATTTGATCCTTTCCTGATATACCAATTTGCCGCCTCTGCGCTCTCCGTACCAAACACAAACATTATCAGAAGCATGCCTGCGAATAGAAAAACTTTTAATTGAATTGATTGGTATTTCATTTAGTTATTATTTAATTATTATTGCACCGCTAAACCTGTCGGCGGAGAAGGCGGAGTGATGTCTAAATTAATTGAAGGAACTTGATTAAGGTCGCTAGTAAGAAAGAGAGTATCAGTTCTGGCATTAATCTCTCCATGGCCAATTTGGAAGGTATGGATACCAGAATTCAAAGAAAATCCGTTATTACTTGAACCCTCTGATGTTTCTATCCTTATCCACTGGTAAGAATTTAAACTCGGAGGATAAACTCTATCCCATGAAGAATCAATGCCAATATATAAAGCGTCACTAAGGTTAGTGGCTCCGTAAATGCGAGCCCATAAATAATAGGTGCCAGATTGAGAAATTGTAAAATTCAAAATAGCTTCTGGCTGAGGGTTAGTTGAATCAATGCCCGTAGGAACATGGATATATTGTCCTTTAGAGGCATTATTATCACTAGAGATAACCATTGGAGAAATTAAATTCATACTTTCTGCTTCATAGTATTGGGAAAAGAAAACTGCAGCTTGTGTTGTTGCTTGGGCTGATGTTGATTGATTTGAGTTATTGCCTGCCGCGTCATAAGCGGAAACTGTGTAAGTATATGAAGTGGAAGGAGAAAGATTGGCGTTGGAATAGGAATTAGCTGAAGAAGTGGCGATTTGAGAACTGTTTCTGTAGATGCGATATCCTGTTACTCCTACATTATCTGTTGAAGCAGTCCAGGATAGGTTGATTTGTGAAGAAGAAATGGCTTGAGCGGTGAGATTGGCGGGAATTGAAGGCGGAGTGGTGTCCGGCTGAGGACCGGAAGCTATGTATTCATACGCGCCGATGTCCCATGCCGAACCTTGAGGGCGGGATACTCCGACTTTATCCGTAATAAATACACTCGACAAATCTATACCTCTATTTAGCGGAGGATTAGGACTGGAAACTGTCAAATTAAATCCATTCTCATCTGATATGTTATTAAAGAGCGGGTCACCCTCACTACCATTTGTCTCCCATCCCCAACTGCTTCGCATTCCACTCAAATTTCTATTACTTGTACTCGGCATATAAGCATGGTCAGTCCCAATAGAGGCATAATAATAATTATAATCCACGTTCAATGATGACGCTATATTATCTTCAAGATAAATTTTAGCTGCCGCAAAACCCGATTTGAATATATTATTCTTGATTTGAATATTTGAAATATTGGCTGCAAGATTTGATGTTCCGAATCGAATATTATACCATTGCCCGTACATTGTATTATTGTAAATGTACAGCCCTGAAATATCACTATTAGGATAGCCGCCATCACCAAAATAGTTAATGTTTATAGCAACAGATGAGCCTGCTGTGGCGACCGGCCTGTAAAACAAATTATTATAAATATAAGTGTTTGTAATATCGCCGCCTGAACCCGATATAAATATGTTTTGATTCCCATTGCTTGAACCACCAACAAACGAATTATTATAGATATATCTATTTGACCCACCTCTTATAGATATTCCATCAGCAGAATTTTCAGTTTCCCAACCAAAATCTATTATATTATTATAAATTTTAATGTAGGATGAACCAGCTGTGACTATAGAATCAATTTTTTCAGGACTACTATTTGTATAACCTGGATCATGAAGATAATTGTTTGCAATAATATTATTTCCATTTGCTCCTGAAACACCGTTATAGATTAATAGGCCATCAACATCTTCCTGACCATCATAGCCACATTTAAATATTGTAGAATTTAATACTTCCATACCACCTGTGGCTGACTTAAATCTTACACATCCTTGTTCCATGTCATTAATTGTAACGTTAGTTATAACAATATCATAACTACCACTATTAGAATTGATACCATATAAAGGTCTACGACCACTTTCACCATAAATTAAGAATTTAGTTTTATCCACACCATCAATAGTTATAGTGTTGCTGGATGTTAATACGAATGAGGCATTGACTACATTAGCAGATTTAATATTTACTATGCCGTCATAACTTACATTCCACCCCGTGTCCGAACCGTGTTCACTTATGGTTGCCCTCTTTAATGTCCAGCCACTGCTATTGGAAGTATAACTCCCCGCATAATCACCAGCGGCTATATATACAACATCCCCCGACGTTATTCCCGAAATATTATCGATGTCAATCCAGGCATTAGCCCAATCCGTGCCGTTATTAACCCCAGTAGCTCCGGCTCTTACATAACGATTAGCGGCTGAAGCTAATGAAGGATGGAATAATAGCAGAAACAAAAAAATGGATATCGTGATAAATATTATTTTCTTCATATATTTTATTGTACCACCAATCCTGTCGGCGCGGCAGGCGGAATAATATCAGCTGTTATTTTCTTTAATATTATCTGGTCAAGCCAGGTGTTGGATTCTCTTCCGTAAAAGGTGAAAGAATGGGTTCCTTGAGAAAGGTTATAGGTTATTGGGTCGAATTCGGAGATGGGCGGATTGCCTGTTTGGCCGTTGCCCCATTTGGAAACTTCGTCCCAGACAAAGCCGGCAATTAACGGGAAGATGTTATAGGTGTATAAAATATTTCCTTGGGCTGGTTCATTGTCTAATCCGACAAAGAAAGAGTTCTGGCCTCCGTCGTTGTTGGAATTTACTCTGGCTTCCAGCTTGTATTGGCCGGCTGTTTGGATATCAAAGGTGAATTTTACTGAACCAGTGTTATCTATGGTTGTATAGATATAGGTATCTGAACCCGATGTCCCGGTCTGCATTGAGGTCAATTGCCCTCCTTCGACCTGGATGTATTGTTCGGGGAGGAAGGTTTGAACCGGAGCGTTGTATTCATCGTTATCTGTTGATGAAGAACAGCCGGGGTCACTTGGATAATCTGTCAAGCCGTCAGAATCATTGTCTGTTCCGTCTGAACATTGGTAGGTGACAGGTGGATTACTTACATTGAGAAATCTGTCTTTGGCCGGAATGCTTGCGGCATATCCTGCTACATCAGGACCTATCGGCGGCCATGGCTGGCTTCCCCACCAGGAGGGCTTGGATGAAAGATATAATGAGGAAGGAAGCGTCTGGTTAGCAGTCCCTCCTTGACATCCCGGTTCACCCGCATCATTACATATCTTAGTCGTATTCGTAAAATAGTCGTAGTTCATGTGACGGAGCATAGTTGTTTTCACACTTGCGTCATTGCCATAGGGATTCCAGTCGCCTCCATTTATATATCCTAGTTTATATATACTTTTCGCTCCAGGATAAGCAAATGTGTCATTTTCCAATTCATAAATATTTTCAAATCCTGGCGTCCCTAAAACATTCCCCAAAACATTATAATAATGTTGATTTTTAAATATATCTAATCCCCAAGTTCCGTATGTTTTACTTATATCAGTTATAAGGCGATTTCGAAAAATAGTATTATGGCTGGAGCTTCCCCAATACCAATCAGAAGTAAATTTATCCTCCACCCAATTCCCTTCCCAAAGATTCATCATTGGATGAGCGCCATGATTACCTATCATTGAACGACTCCATGTAACGTCAGTGTAATACAAAGTAGTTCCATAATTATATGCCAGCACATTACCTGACGCATTACCTTCCAGAAAGATACCTATACTTAAATGATAAAGCTGATTATCTTCAATTAAATTTGCAGAAGCCCAAGGATTCAACCAAATTCCATATGCGTGAGATGGGCCATATTGAGACCCTATAATAGGGGTTGCAGGAACCCCCTCATGGAACTTAGAGCCTCTGATTGTATTACGGTAGCCTCCATACATCCTAACTGCTTGATTAACAGAGCCTATTCCCTCAACTGACTTCAGCCAAGAATTGGAAGCCATCGCTATATAGATTATTTGTTGTCTACCGCTAATGCTATTATCCACAGTTAAATCCTCAATACCCGCATTGTTTGTTGCGCCATTAATTTTAACGCCTTGCGGCGCTTTGGATAGGTCATAATTCCAATAAAGCGGTATTTCAAGTGTTGCAGTTGTGGGTGTGACTGATATTATCTTGTTAAGTTGCCCTATTGGCCTTGTTCCGTTTAAACGGCCACACCATGTGCAAGTTCCACTATCGCCTGCTGTTGTTATTGGCGGATCTCCAGTCGGGTCCACTAATTGATCTATAAGAATAATATCACCCGCACTCCAACCATGCGCTGACGATGTTATAATTGTCATAGATCCCTTAGTTATACCACCAGAAATATTTACGGCAGCGGGAGTGCTTAAATCCCATGAATAAGATCCGCTTCTAATAGACATAACAAAATTTCCGGAAAAACCAGAAACTCCCTTTATTGTAGTAACCCCCATTCCTGCCCCACGAACAACTACATCTGATTTAAGCGCTATAGTATTTGAAACCAGATATGTTCCGGCGGGAAGATAGACAACTTGATTTGCAGGACAACTACTTATAGCCGTATTGATAGCCAAAGTTGCATCCGTTGTGCCATTGCCATAGGTAGCCGCATCAATAGTTGCGCATCTTACGGTCCTGTTTGGTATATCACCACTCACCCCAACATTCCCCTGCCACAGAACTACTCGGTCAGCAGGAATAGAATAAACTGTTTGCGCTAAAACCGGCTTTTCATTTATGAAATACAAATATCCGGCAATGCTGATTATTGCTGTAATTAAGAAGGATATTGTTACTAATATGAATCTTTTGGAGAGTATATTTTTAAATGGCATATTATTAATAATAACATATATTGCAACAAACCTAAGAATATAATTGATTATGCATTCCAATTGCCACAAAAACGCATTCGCCATTATTTATAAGCTTATAAATAGCTCTTAAATCGCCGCTAATATTAATACTCCTATAATCTAAATATTTTCCCTTGAGGGGGTGATTATTAAGGAGTTGGTCGTAAGGATTGTCTAAAAATAATCTTAGCCTTTCTCGCGCTTTTAGCTTTTGTCGAGCGCTTAATAGTTTGTATTGCTTGTCAAAATTCTTATGAAAATAAATTTTCATAAAGAGGCCAAATGTGAATCTAATCCTTTTTTTGAAAAAATCGGCTTGGAGATATTTCGATTATTTTTAATATCGAATTCAATCCTTCCCAGAAGTTTTTCTAATTCCGGAGACATTTTAGAAACAGTGCTGAAATAAACTTCCTTATTTCTGACAAATTGTTTTAAGTAGGCGTTAACAATTGCGCTTAACGATAATCCTAAATCAGCAGCTATCTTCTTCGCTTCTTTTTTAACGTCTTCGTCTGTTTTAACGTTAATTACTGTCTTCATATAACTAAAGTATATATGATAGTTATTCTATGTCAATGGACTTTTATATTTTCATTTATATTTTACTGCACTTGCAAATTTTGAGGCGCGCTGGGAGGAACAATATCAGCAGTTGCTGATACAAGCCTTATCTGGTCAAGCCAAGTATTGGATTCTCTGCCATAGAAGGTGAAAGAATGGGTTCCTTGGGTGAGATTCCAGATCATTGGGTCGAATTCGGAGATGGGCGGATTGCCTGTTTGGCCGTTGCCCCACTTGGAAACTTCGTCCCATATAAAGCCAGTGCTTGTAGGAAAATGATATGCATACAAATTATTTCCCTGAGCTAATTCATTATCTAATCCGACAAAGAAAGAGTTCTGGCCGCCGTCATTGCTGGAATTCACTCTGGCTTCCAGCTTATATTGGCCGGCTGTTTGGATATCAAAGGTGAATTTTACTGAACCAGTGTTATCTATGGTTGTATAGATATAGGTATCTGAACCCGATGTCCCGGTCTGCATTGAGGTCAATTGCCCTCCTTCGACCTGGATGTATTGTTCGGGGAGGAAGGTTTGAACCGGAGCGTTGTATTCATCGTTATCTGTTGATGAAGAACAGCCGGGGTCACTTGGATAATCTGTCAAGCCGTCAGAATCATTGTCTGTTCCGTCTGAACATTGGTAGGTGACAGGTGGATTACTTACATTGAGAAATCTGTCTTTGGCCGGAATGCTTGCGGCATATCCTGCTACATCAGGACCTATCGGCGGCCATGGCTGGCTTCCCCACCAGGAAGGTTTAGAGGTAAGATAATATGAAAAAGGAAGCGTATGGTCATTTCCATCATTCCATATAATAGAATTAGTTACATAATCATAATTGCCATGTCTTATTGTGGTAGATTCGCTTTTGGAATCCCAATAAGTAGGGTTATTATCACACATATAACCGTATTGGTAGCCAAATATATAAATTGCTGTCCCAGAATTAGTACAATTTGACCCATTTGCTTCATACACATACGGAAAACCCGAATATCCAAGCACATTACCTATAAAATTATGAAGCCGTGACCCTTTTTCAATATAAAAACTAGATATAGATTGAGTCTTTGCCGTATCTTGTGGTTCTCCATTTGCTCTTAGATAATTTCTAAATACAGTAAAATGTGATTCAGTTCCGTGAATTTGATCTGCCCCAACCTCTGTCCCCCAGTTTCCTTCCAATAAATTCATCCATGCGTGGGATGCATGTTGTGAAGCAAATGATTGAAGCCAAGTACTGGGAACTGTGTATTTGATAAAGTGGGCATAATTATATGCAGCCACATTTCCGCTGGAGGAGCCTCCAAACATAAGTGCCGTCATTGTTTTATCGAATATATTATTCTCAATAAGTGTTCCACTTGTCCATTGGTCCATCTCTATCCCATAATTACTTGATGTGAATGTCAACGAATCGTGTAAGTAACTGTCTCTTAACTCATTATAGAGACTGCCGTATCTTGTCCAAATGAATCGTGATGCAGCATTGCTCATCTCAAGATTTTTCATCCAGATATTGCGTCCAGCTGTCACATGCACCATAGTATAAGCCCCATTTGGAGGAGCAACACCATTATCTATAGTCATATCTTCAATTCCTATATCTTTAGCAATATCACTACTTTTAATTACTGAAAATTGCGGGCTGGACATAGTGCCGTATGCCGCATAAAGGGGAGGATTTACAGTAATTATATTACCATTTTTCCCTATAACCTCAACCGTCTGTCCTAAAGACCTGCAAGTTGCCCCAGAACTGCAACAAAATCCATAGCCTGAACTTGCACCTTCTTGCCCTATATTTGTCGCCTGTACCCATAAATCCTGGTTGGGATCATTATTATTTAAAACATTTATAATTCCCTGATCTCCAATAGCAATAAATGAGGCATCTGTTAAAGTAATACTTATTGAACCTTTCGTTCCCCCACTTGTGATATTCTGAACATATCCTGCTGGCGCTTGTGTTTGAGGACAAAAGTTAGGATTTACGAATTGACCAAACGATGCCGTTGGGTCAGAGCCTATATCTATCGCTCTTGACCAATAACCAGAAATATATGATTTTATTGTAGTTACACCAGGGCCAGCTCCACGAAGCGTTATAGATTTTCCTTTTGGAATCAATATTTTTGAATTAATCCTATAAGTTCCTGCCGGTAGATAAACTGTCTGCCCGTTTGGACAGTTGATAATTGCGTTATTAATAACATTAGTAGCGTTTGTTGTGCCATTTCCATAGATAGCTACATCAATAGTTGCGCAAATTGTAGTTCTTGCAGGAATGCCACCGCGCTGAGATACCCCGACATTCCCCTGCCAGGTAATAATACGATTAGCAGGAATAGAATAAACTGTTTGCGCCAAAACTATCTTCTGATTCGTAAAATACAAATATCCGGCAATGCTGATTATTGCTGTAATTAAGAAGGATATTACTAAGAATAAAAATCTTTTAGATGGCATATTTATATTTTTCAATATCTATATCTATTTTAATTTCTAAGATACTTTTTCAATTAAAAGCATATGTGCCTTTTTTAAAATATCTTTTTTTGCTTCTTCCCATTCTAATGGCTCTATCATGCGCGGCATTGGCTCATCATCCGCATCAGAAAAATACGTCAGACTCTTTAATATATGCAGACGATTATATTTAACTCCTCTGTATTTTTTTTCAAAAAATTTAATAAGTTCAGAAAGAGAATACTTTTTAAGAAGAAAATAAAGGTCAATAAAATCTTTTTTGCTTCCCCGAGACGATATAGCATCAATTTTCATAGACGCGATATCCCGTTCATCTGCTAATTGAATATTTTCAAAATTTATCAAAGAAAAAAGCAAATTATGTTTATATCTTAAAAAACTTACTTTCACTTTATCGAGCGTACCATGAATCGTGCCTTCTGCTTCGCTGTTTAAAACAAAAACGCCAAGTTCAGATAATATCTCCTTGATTTCAGAATTTGAAAAATCTTTCTTAGAAAACCAGTCAAGATCTATTGATTTTCTATGTCCGAGTTCAATAGCCAGGGCGGTTCCGCCTGCTAGATAAAACTGATTACGTAGCGGCGTTGTTGCTATCTTGTCAAAAACGCGCTTTGTTTGTTTATTGATTGTTTTTGAATGCATTGTGATAAATTAATATTAAAATACTGACACCAAAAAGAAAGTGATTTTTGATCAAGGACCTTACATTTTAAAATTACTTCTTTAATTTTTTCTTTTCCGTAAAAATTAACAGCCCATTTAAAATCTTTTTCCTCTCCAAAAGAAAGTATCCTTTCTATCACAAAACGAGCATTTTTATCAGGATCAATAATTTCTACATCCCAAAACAAAGACTGATTATTTGCTAATCGCATTTTAAAATTATAGCATAATTTTAGCCAAAAATCCATATTTTACTGCACTATTAGCCCTAAAGGCGCGCTGGGAGGGGCAGTGTCAGCAGTTGCTGATACCAGCCTTATCTGGTCAAGCCAGGTATTGGATTCTCTTCCGTAAAAGGTAAAAGAATGGGTTCCTTGAGAAAGGTTATAGATCATTGGGTCGAATTCAGAGAATAAAGCGTTTCCATTCAGTCCCCTTAAGGAAACATTATCTTGAACGAAAATAGATGTCAAAGGGAGATCATATGTATACGTATCATTTCCTTGTACACTTTCACCATCAAGACCGATAAAGAATGAATCTCTGGCTACATTATTGTTAGAATTAACCCTTGCTTCAAGCATATATTTTCCTGCTATGTTTATATTGAATGTAAAATTTGCTGAACCCTGGTTGTCTGTGGTTGTATAGACATATGTATCTGAACTAGTTGTTCCGATTTGCATTGGAGAAGTTAATATTCCTGATTCGGCTTCTATTATTTGTTCAGGAAGGAAAGTTTGAGCCGGAGCGTTATATTCATCGTTGTCTGTTAATGAAGAACAACCGGGATCATTAGGGTAATCTGTTAAGCCGTCAGAATCATTGTCTGTTCCGTCTGAACATTGGTAGGTGGGAGGCAAAATAAAGCCTGTTTGCAGAGGATGCGGATATGTGTAAGGAATAAAATAAGCAGTCCAAGTATTTGGAGCTGTGCATTTATAAAGCATACCGTCATTGCTTGTGCCATTAGTTTTGTGCCAATCTCCACCAGCATCTATTTTCCAGTATGAAGCATTGACAGCACAGGTTGCCGGAAGAGTCGTGCCACTGTTTGCATCAATAACGTCAACCCCTGAAATTACATCAAAATCATTTACAGAGCACCCGTCTTGGTTATAACGGATATCCATATCTGGGTTATCCCATTTATAAACAGGAGTTAAAATATTATTCTACCCATCTCCTACTCCATATAAAGTATTGTCACTTCCATCTAATACAGGTTCATTTACAAAATATGTCCTCGACACTCCTCTATTACCAAAGATAATGCCAGAACCACCACGAATACAGTAAAAGGAACCGCCAGTTATGGTATTATTATAAAGCTCCATCCACCTTCCTGAATAGTGGGTACGATTGCCATGATTATCCACCATTACAGTATTCAAGGTGGTATTTCTAACAACGGTTCTTGCGCCGTAATAAGCCTGAAGCAAATTAGTTCCATTAAAAGGATTCTTTGTATTTATTGCTGTAATTGTGGAATCTTCAATATATAATGCTTTAGGACTGCCTGGTATGGCCTCATTTGTCCATCCACCCGTGCTATTTACTCCATATCCCATATTTTGAATTGTCTCTTTATAATTAGGAATATTTATGAAATTGCCATGATCTATTAGTCCGGGGCCATTATAGACCGTTATCATTGCATTTGCACTTGTACTATTCGGGTCAAACGTACTGTGATCTATTCTCCAGGGCTTATTATTAAGACCCGACCCTGTGACAACAATCGCATCAACGGCAGTCCGAAAGGTAAAGTTTGTCACTCGTGCATAATAATTAGCTGTTGACGGAAGGGTAATCTTGCCAGTCATTGTCGCGCCATTCCCATCAAGGGTGATATTTTTAGTGGATGGGACTGCAACCGTTGTTGACCATGTATATGTTCCTCCTGCGCTACACTTTACTGTATCGCCATGGGCCGCATTGTTAAGGGCGGCTTGCACTGTGGCCGAACTACTGCAATCTACCAATATATCAGCTGCTTCGGAATTATTAGTTAATCCAAAAATTCCTAATAATAAGATTATTAATATGAGTATGTATTTTGAATTATTAATTATCAAATAATGTTTTATGTTTTAATTATCATCTTATTATACTCTAAAGCCGCTATTCCTGGCAATTTTTTGCCGCCTAAAAATTCCAACATTGCCCCGCCGCCAGTAGAAAGAAATATATGTTTTTTATCTTGATACTTGATACCTGATACCTGAAACAATGAAGTTGTTTCGCCGCCGCCGATTATAGCCTGCGCTTTGCTGCTTAAAATCACTTTGGCAATCGCTTTTGAGCCTTTCGCGAATTGCTCGTCTTCGAAATAGCCGACTGGCCCGTTCCAAATAATCATTTTCGCTTTTTTAATTAAATCAGAATATTTTTCAATTGTTTTTGGCCCGATATCTAAAATTTTCCTTTCATCAATAATAACATCCGAAGGCAAAATGATTTTTCCGGACTTTAAAAATTTTTTAGCCAACAACAGCATGTCTTTTTCATATAAAGAATCTCCTATCGGCAAATTTTGCGCCGCCAAAAAAGTATTGGCAATGCCTCCGCCGACCAAAAAATAATCGGCCCTCCGCCGGCCGGTTAATAAAAAATTTTTAATTAGTCCGAGCTTATCGGAAATTTTTGCTCCGCCCAAAATAACTATTAAAGGTTTTTTAGGATTATTTATTGCCTCGGAAAGAGATTTTATTTCGCTTTCCATAAGCAAACCGGCGTATGACGGCAAAAATTTCGTAATAGCGGCTACTGATGCATTTTTCCTATGGCTCACGCTAAAAGCGTCATTAACGTAAAAATCTCCCAACGAAGCTAATTTTCTCGCTAATTTTTCGTCATTCCCTTCTTCTCCGTCAATCAATCTAAGATTTTCAAGCAAAAAAATACCGCACGCCGGACAACTTTTTATCCCTTCGCTGATTTTATAAAAATCAAAGTGGTTTATAAAATTTATTTTTTTCTTTAATTTGCTCTCTAAAAATTCCGCCGCGAATTTAAGACTAAGATTTTTAGATGCCGCTCGCTCACCATGCTTCGGCCTGCCAAGATGGCTTAAAATAATAATTTTTGCTTTTTTAGCAAGCAAGAATTTTATTGTCGGCAGAATTTTTACCAATCGCGGATTAGAAAACAAATCACCGGAAACATTAAAATCAACCCGCAAAAGGCAAATTTTATTTTCTAAATCATTATTATTTAAAGATGATAAAAATTTCATAGCGGGATACGAGAATCGAACTCGCATCTCAACCTTGGGAAGGTTGCGTACTGCCACTATACTAATCCCGCAATTTATTTATTATAACTTCTTTTCCATTCCAATCAAATTCAGGCAATAAAACAATAACTTTTGTTTTTTCCTTAATTTCTTTCAGATATTCATCGATATTTTTATTATTTAAATACAGCCTGCCTTCGAAAATTTCTTTTTTTGCCATCGGTTCTAATATTTTCTTTTTAAAAATATCGTAAGAAAAGCCATAAAGAATTTTCGCGGCTTCTTCGGCATTTTTTTCCTGATTAATATCGCTGATTTTATTATTGACCAATTTTTCTAAATCAGCTGATTTTATATCTTTTTTTAATTCCTTATCGATTAAAACATCCTCAATTAAACTGGTCAAAAGCGCGCTTTTTATTTCATTTTTTATTTCTTCTGACTGCAATAATTGAGAATCACCGCCATAAACCCTCTGAGCTTGTTCATAATAATTCAATGACGCAGAAAAATTTTCATTAAAATTTTTCATAGTGATTATTTCCCAGCCAATCATAACAACCGGATAATTTCTGGAAAAAATAAGCCAGCCGCCGGCAATCAATATAAACAATATTAAAATAAAAATTATCCGTTTTTTCATTATTGTATTATCTTCTTAAAAATCTCCGCTGATATCTTAACATTCGCCATTCCCAGCAGTTTCTTTTTGCCTTTTTTCTGTTTTTTCCAAAGCTTCATTTTCCTGCTTCGGTCGCCGCCGTAAAGATAGCCGGCAACGTCTTTTTTCAAGGCCGGAATTGTCTCGCGGGCGATAATTCTATTGCCGACTTCGGCTTGAATCGCCTGGCTAAATTGCTGGCGCGGCAAAATATCTTTCAATTTTTCAACCATTTTCCTGGCTTCTCTTTCAATTTTTTCTTCAGGAATCACCCTGACTAATCCTGCAACCGGCTTACCGGCAACTAAAATCTGCATTTTTTTCAAATCAGCTGTTTTATAACCGGACAATTCATAATTAAAAGACGCAAATCCCGCGGAAACTGATTTTAATTTATCGTCAAAATCGGAAATCAGTTCTGATAAAGGCATTTCAGCGGTAATTAAAATACGTTCGGCCATATTTTTCGTTTCAATATTTTCCATTCCGAAATTTTCTTTTAACTGAAAAATATTCCCTAAATAATCTGTCGGCGCGATAATTTCAATATTTATCATCGGTTCTGATATTTCATCAAAATCATCAGGCAAATCAGCCGGATTTTCAACTATTTTAAACTCGCCATTTTTTTTAATTTTATAAGCAACCGATGGAAAGGTATTAATCACCTCTACTCCGAATTCTTTTTCCAAGCGCTCGGCAGTGATTTCAAAATGAAGCTTGCCCAAAAAACCGACTTTAAATCCCCTGCCCAAAACTTCATTAAAGTCCGCCTCAAAATTCAAAGCTGAATCATTTAATTTTAATTTCTGAAGCGCGTTTTTTAAATCTTCATAATTATCAGCGTCATCGGGATAAAAACTTACGAATACCACCGGCTTCGGCTCGCTATAACCCGGCAATGCAAAATCTTGACACCTGACACTTGACGCTTGACACCTGATAATAGTGTCTCCGATTTTTATTTTTTCCGGATCTTTTAATCCGGTAGCAATGTAACCAATTTCGCCATTCATAATTTTTCCCGATGGTTTTAATTTTGGAGAAAAATATCCCAATTCTTTAATTTTAAATTTTTCGTTTGCCGCAATAAGCTGAACATCATCGCCGCTTTTAAATTCATCTCCGCCTCCGGAGGAAAAAACCCTCACTGACGCGATTATGCCCTTATGGTCGTCGTAGAAAGAATCAAATATCAAAGCTCTACCGAAATTAGAAATTGAAAATTGATAATTTAAAATTAAAGCTTTTGGCGGCGGTATTTCATTTATAATCGCTGTCAAAAGCTGCTGGACTCCTTCTCCTGTTTTGCCGGAAATTTTATGGATTTCCTCGAATTGGCAACCAATTAATTCAGCCAATTCTTTAATTTGCTTCTCGGCGTTAAAAGTTTTGGCTAAGTCTATTTTATTGACAGCGCCGATAATCTTTAAACCCTGCTTTTTAGCCGCGTAAAATTTAGCTAAAGTCTGCGCCTGGATACCCTGAGTAACGTCAACTAATAAAATCGCTCCTTCAACCGCCGCCAACGCCCGAGAAACTTCATAGGAAAAATCAGGATGGCCCGGAGTATCTATCAAATTTAAAATATAATCATTATATATCATCCTTACTGGCGCCATCTTAATTGTTATTCCCCTTTCCCTCTCTAATTCCAGTGAATCTAAAAATTGCGGCTTCATATGCCGGCTGTCAATTGTGTTTGTAAATTCTAAAAGCCTGTCAGCTAATGTTGACTTGCCATGGTCAATATGGCTGATAATGACAAAATTTCTAATATTACTATTGTCCATAAGAACTATTTTTTATATAATAATGAATAAATATGAGAAAAGCCATAATCTCAATTTTAGTGGTTTTGCTTTTAGCGCTTTTAACGCAGATTTATTTTACTTTCAAAGAAAGAAATCAGTTAAAAAGTAAACTTCAGACTTTAACCGCCAAAGCTCAAATATTAAGCGAAGAAAATAGTGAAATCAAATCGGAAATCGAATACTTTAAACAGCCGAAAAATCTTGAAAAAGAACTGCGCTCAAAATTAAATTACAAAAAACCCGGCGAGAAAATGTTCATAATTACACAATGAAAAAAGGTTTTTCCTTAATAGAGCTTCTTATCTATGTTTCAATATTCGCCGTTGCCGGCGGAATGATGCTTGGCATTTTAGCTTTAATTTTAAAAGTCAACCAAAGGGAATCTTCAACCGGCGAAATAACCAGCCAGATGAATTTTATCAGCCAAACCATTTCTAGATTAGTGCGAAGTTCTTCAAATATTGAAATTGACGCCGGCGTTGCCACCTCAACGTTAAAACTTAGAATGAAAAATTCCGCAAAAGATCCCACTTGTATCTACCTTGACAGCGTAAACAAAATAATAAAATTAGCCGAAGGCCCTGACACAAATCCCCAAAATTGTTCGCCAACCGCTTCAAATTTAACTAATGACCGAATTAAAGTTGATAAATTGGAATTTATTAAATCAACCCAATATCCGGGCAATGATTCAGTCAGCATGAATATTCAAATGAGCTATAACAGCCCTAATCCGGGCGCTCAAGCAACTCGCGAAATTAAATCCGCTTCGATGAGATTTTCAACCGCGGAATTCAGCGATAATATCCTTCCTTTTAACGACGCACTTTATGACATCGGTTCGTCAACCAGCCGCTGGCGCAACGCCGCTTTTTCCGGAAATTTATTTGTCGCCGGCAATGTCGGCATCGGCACAACAACGCCAAGCGAAAAATTAACGGTTGTTGACGGAAATATTTCAAATATTAATAATACGCCGGTCAAAGTGGGAACGGCTACTTTGCCGATAGGAGAAAATATGGAAAGCGGCGAATCAATCGCTGTTTCCGGGCGTTATGCTTATGTTTTAGCTAAGACAACTACGGGCAATCCTAATATAGTAGAAGTGATAGATGTTTCCAATCTTTCTAGCCCGGCCAAAGTGGGAATGGTTACCTTAAATCCAGGAGAAGCTTATGGCGAATCAATCGCTGTTTCCGGGCGTTATGCTTATGTTTTAACTTATACTAATCCGGCTAAAATTGTAATTGTTGATGTTTCCAATCCTTCCAGCCCGGCCAGAGTAGGAGTGGTTAATTTGAATTTAGGGGAAGAAAAAGGCGAATCAATCGCTGTATCCGGACGCTATGCTTATATTGTAACCGATACAACCTCAACCCAAATAGTAGCGATTGATGTTTCCAATCCTTCCAGTCCGACTA
>JBBTRV010000004.1:0-3146 GCA_038065035.1 Patescibacteria group bacterium
TTCCTGACCATATCAAAGACGTCCAAGACGATATAACCAACCAAATAATAGAATGTCAGCATAATAGCCAGAAAAACAATACTGATTGCAACGAACAATGCACTCAAGCCTTTAAAATCATCCAACCAGAACTCCAATTCTATCGGAAAATGAACCTTCCTCTTCCCAGATTATGCCCCAACTGTCGCCACTACCAGAGACTAAAACAGCGCAATCCGCTTAAACTATGGCATAGAAAATGCCAATGCAACGGCATTCAATCAGAAAACGAAGTTTATCAAAACACTATTGCTCATACGCATGGAGAAAAGCATTGTGAAAATACCTTTGAAACTACTTATGCTCCTGAACGTCCGGAAATTGTCTATTGTGAAAAGTGTTACCAGCAGGAAGTGATGTAGTAATTGCATTGTTGCGAGCTATTGATACTTGGTGTTAGATGCAATACTATACTAGCAAATGACATTTAATACTTCATTTGGCATAAAATTAAATATTGAAGCAGTTGTGGCGGAAATAATTCGGTTTATGAAGGAAGATGAAAAACGGCAGTATAAAATTACCATCGGCTCTGATTCGGAAAGAAAAGATAATTCCGTTGATTTTGTTACTGCCGTAATCGTCCATCGCGTCGGCAATGGCGGTCGGTATTTTTGGAGAAGAATTGAGCAGCCGAAATCTCCAAGTTTGCGGCACAGAATTATTCAGGAGGTAATGTATTCTTTGGAAGTCGCTCAACAGACTTTGGCGTCTTTAAAAGATTTTAATGCTCCGGCTTTTGATTTTGAAGTCCATGTTGATGTCGGTGAAAATGGCGAAACCAAATCAATGATTAATGAAGTGGTCGGAATGGTTAGGGCTTATAATTTTGAAGCCAGGACAAAGCCGGAGAGTTATGCGGCCTCTAAGGTTGCGGATAGGCACGTATAAATAATGGATAAAATCGTAATCGATATTGAAACTAAAAATACTTTTCATGAAGTCGGAAGAGATAATTTTGACGCTTTAGAAATTTCTTTAATAGGGCTTTATTCTTATAATCAGAATAAATACTTCGCTTTTGAAGAGGATGAATTTGATAAAGCCGGCGAATTTTTAAGAAAAGCCGGCCTTTTAATCGGATTTAGCATCAGCCGGTTTGATTTGCCGGTGATGAAAAGATATTTTTCTCATCCTGATAATTTCGATGTTTTTTCCATTCCCCGATTAGACCTTTTGGATGAAATTGAAATTTTACTTGGCAGAAGAGTTGGTTTGGATATTTTGGCAAAAGCTAATCTTGGCATTGGTAAAACTGGCCACGGTTTGGAGGCGCCTGGGCTTTACCGGGACGGCAAAATTGAAGAATTAAAAGAATATTGCTTAAACGACGTTAAAATCACTAAAGACTTATATGAATTCGCCAGAAATCGCGGCTATTTGATGATTCCTCAAAAAGAAAGCGCTGAATCAATCAAAGTTGAATTTCCAGCAGAAGCGTTTTGTTATTAAAGAATTTCAATTTTACTTAATTGCTTGCCGAATTTTTTAGCTTCTTCATTGTCGGCAAACCAGATGTCAACGCTATTTTGAAATCTGGAGTGCATCCGGTCTTCAACAACGAATATTTTTTCGCCGAAAAGCTCCGGCATTCTTATTTTTGTGCCAAAAGGCAGGAAATTAGCCGCTACTATGCCGTCTCTTACATAATTGCCGGTGGCGGTAATAAACGGCGTGTCGTCTGTTTGTTCCGGCAAGCTTGAATAAGCTGTAAGCCAAACGTTTATTTTTTTCGGTTTTAACGGGCTTTTATTTAGAGCGTCGATTATCGGCCGGTTTTGAGCCATTAAGGAATCTGAATAAAAGCTATGATTGGCGCTATTTTCAGTTTCTTTTTGCGTTTGCCAATCAAAATTAAATTGAATAGAAGGAACAGTATTGGCGCCTAAAAGCATTAAAGCAATCAGGTATTTTGCGCCTTTCTCCCTCGCGTAATTAGTTGCGCGGGCAATTGGGCCGGAACATATGTTATCTTCTTTATTATTAGTCATAATTGTTTTTCCAATAAAAAATCCCGTTTATCGGGATAGCATAAAATCAACAATTTTCGACTTTTTTATATTATTTATACCATTATAACGCCGTTTCCATTTTTGTCAAGGTTTTGTTATTATTTAGCAAAATGACCGAATATTTTACCGAATCATTTGTGATTGATAAAAAAGTCAATAATGAATCAGACGGCTTGGTTATTTTATATACTAAAGATCTCGGCCGAGTAACGGCTAAAGTGAAAAGCATTAAAAAAATTACTTCCAAGCTTAGTGGACATCTGGAACCGCTTAATTTTGTGGAGTGCCGATTGATTGAAAAAAACGGCTTTCAAATTATTGATGCTTTGACTTTATATAATAATTCTCATTTAAGAAAAGATGAGTTGATATATAGCCAATCATTAAAACTTCTTCAGTTTGTGGAAACGATGACGTTTGATTTGCAGCCGGATACTCGGTTTTACGCTGCAATCAAAAAAATATTGGAACATTTTATTGATTATAAAGATAAGCAGAAAATTATTTATTTTCATTTATTAAAGATTTTAGGATTCGACCCGACATTTGCTTTATGCGCGGCATGCCACAAAAAAGAAATTAAATTTTTTGAAGTTAATAATCATGAATTTTTATGTGGTAATTGTATTTCAATTGCCGATGATTTAAAATATTCTGCAGATGCATTATTGGTTGAAATATAATAAAATGTTATTGTTAAATTTATAGTTTTTTATTAAACTGATAAATAATATTTATTTTAGCGGATTTAAAAAATGAAAAGAAATTTTAAAAAGAAAACTCTCTGGAGAAATTTTTTAAAAATCAATCTTGAACTTTTAACAGCTTTGGTCGCGATTATTTTAGGAGGTGGCATTTTGGCTTTTGCAACGCCGCCAGCTTCTCCATATACTCCCGGAGAAACATTGTCTCCAAATTGTAGTCCTACTAGCACTAATTGTACCGTGGTGACGCCGGCGTTTTCAGGCGCTAATTCAGATATTACTTCTATTTCCGGACTAACAACGATGTTAAGCATAATTCAAGGCGGCACCGGCTCATCCACCGCAGCTGGCGCCCGAACCAATCTTGGCCTGGCTATCGGCTCTGATATCC
>JBBTRV010000004.1:3246-49711 GCA_038065035.1 Patescibacteria group bacterium
CAAGACAACATCACCCGCTTGGGAACTATTGTTTCCGGAGTGTGGAATGGGACAGAAATAGGCGTTCTTTATGGCGGCACCGGCACTTCCACCGCAGCTGGCGCCCGAACCAATCTTGGCCTGGCTATCGGCTCTGATATCCAGGGTTATGACGCTGACCTTACTGACTTAGCCGGCATTGCTAGGCAAGTGGGAGACCTTATTATCGGCGGCTCTTCTGCTTGGCAAAGATTGGGAACCAGCACTGCTGGTTACGTCTTAACTGTCACTTCCACCTCTCCTTATATTGTCTGGCAGCAGGTCTCTGGCGGCTCAGGCATTTCTTCCCTTAACGGTCTTTCCGGCTCTTCTCAGACATTTGCCACTGGCACTGACACCAATCTTGGCCTGACCATCGGCTCTTCCGGCTCCACTCATACTTTCACCCCCACCTGGACAGGCTCTCTGGCTGAATCAAGAGGAGGCACTGGCCAGAGTTCCTTTACCGCTAATTCCCTGTTATTCGCCACTTCCACTTCTGATTTGGTGGAAATCACCGCTTCTGCCAACACTATCCCCCAAGCCAATGCAAGCGGCAAACTTTCCTTTGTCCAAACATTGGCCACTGCCATTCAAGACAACATCACCCGCTTGGGAACTATTGTTTCCGGAGTGTGGAATGGGACAGCGATTGGCACGCAATATGGCGGAACAGGCACTTCGACTAGCGCCCTTAAAGGACGGCTTTTAATTGGCGATGGCTCTGTTTTTACAACTTTAGCGACAAGCACCGACGGACTTGTTCTAACAGCCAGTTCTACGGCGCCATTGGGAGTTGTTTGGCAAACGGCTTCAAGCAGCGGCAGCGGCATAACATCGGTTCAGCAGGACACGGCGCCAAAATTAGGCGGCAATCTTGATTTAAATTCTTACAACGTCAAACTTAATAATTATCCGTCTTCAAATCTTTCCGGCGAAGGCCTTTATACTATAGCGACAGCCGGAGAAAGTGTTTCCTCAACAGATATTCTTTATTTGAAATCAGACGGAAAATATTGGAAAATAGATGCCGATGCCAGCTCCACAATGCCCGTGTCAGTGATGGCGATGGCCAATATAGACGCTAACGCTACCGGCACGATTTTGAACTATGGATATTTCCGGGATGATTCCTGGAATTGGACAAAGGGAATTTTGCTTTACGCTTCAACTACTGCTGGTAAAATAACAAATTCCGCGCCTTCCGGCAGCGCTGACCAAGTGCAAATAATTGGCTATGCCGCCACTTCAACTGTAATATTCTTTAATCCGTCGCCGGTTTTGGTTGAGATAAATTAACCTTCAAATTTTATAATGAAAAACAAATCTTTGATTTTAACAACTTTAATTTTTATTTTATTCGCTAGCGCGTTCGTTTCTTCGGTTTTTGCAGCTGAAGGAACTTTTTTAACTGATGAAAAAATAATAATGCGTTTATATCCAGAAGCCGACGAAGGAACGAATAATTGGACAGCTACTACTAGCTGCGTTTCAGCGCACTGGGATTGCGTAGATGAAACATCTTCCGACAGCGACAGCACTTACATAGAAACAAATTCTTCTTCTACGGAAGACAGATTCAACGTCCAGGATATTCCTTGGTCAAGCTATCCAATTAGCTCTTCAACTGCCGCCAATCAGATTTTAAGGATAGAACTTTATGTACAGGCGAAAGATCCGACTTGCTCGCCGTCCTGCGGCTCTATTTCCGCGAAAATCAATAGCACTTCCACTATCCTGTATTTTCCGGAAGCCACCACCACCAAATCCCTTACCAATTCTTACGCCGAATATTGGTTTGCCTGGATGCTGAAGCCGTCGATATGTTCTCCCACTTGCAATGATACCCAGCCGTGGACGCTTTCCGATATTAACAATATTGTCGTAAGTCCTTATTGCGCTTCGGGAACTTGCCGGGTGACTCAAATGGAAGTGAGGGTGGTGTGGGAGAGAATGGTGATATCATCCTGGCTTACGGCTAATAACAGTGCCGGAGTGCTCCGAAAAGCGACTTCCGGCATGATTTACTCGGCAGTAGGCGCCAATATGCTGATAAACCGCGCGCCGGATTGGGAAACAAATAATTACACTGGAGCGACGCTTACCAATGGCACAGGCATTATCGGCGGGTTTTCCAAAGCATCAACTTCGGACGTGAGCCGGAATCTTTATTTAGATCAGACTACCGGCGGTTTGCGGACTTCATTTATCGTGACCATCAATGATGCCAATCCAACCGCTAATAATAGCGCTGTTTTAGCTTTTAAAGAGGCGGCGTCTAATGATTATTTACAGGTGGTAGTGGCATATGGCAGTTCTACCGGAGATGAATTTATCAGGATAAAAAGAAACGATCCCACTCTTGGATTAAATACCCTTAACTCATCCACTTTTAATCTTGAATCAAGAAAATTATATCTTGTTACGGCGTTTTACGATTATCCGGGCAAGTCAATCGACATGGCAATTTGCGCTTATGACATGGTAACGCACAATTGCTCAAGCGCCACTACCACTATGACTTTGTCCGATTCATGGGCTGATGCGGCTTACGATGTCCAAACTGGATACTTTGCGTGGAGAAACAGCACCTTAGATTCAAGCGACCCAGTTTTTATGGGCATGGCGCAGGCGTGCAGCGATAAAAAAATTACGATTACCGGCCTACCGAACAACTATTCTGCAAAATTATATCAAGACAATGGAACACTCGTGGCTTCTTCAACCGAAACATCCGGCAATAGAACTTTAACGCTTCCGGGCTGGGTGCCGTGCGTTTCTTATCATTCAACCATTAATATTTACGACGACACAGCCACTCTTATATATCAAACCCATGTGTCTCAAGATATGGCCGGAGGAGATGTTTGGACATGGACTGCGAACGAATCAATAGTGGCTGGGCCCATGGTGGTAGTGATGGAAGAAACAACGGCTGCAATTTGGGCAAAAGCGATCAGAAGGACCGGCTCCGCGAATTATCGGGTGAAATACCGCCTTAAAGACAGCGGCACTTCTTGGTCTTACAGCTCGGCGGTTACTCTCAATTCTTCCAATAGATGGGCTGAGGGCGCGGAATTAACCGGACTTTCTCCGGCTACAAACTATGAATATCAGGCCCAAACTGATTGGGGCGGCGGTTATCAGGATGAGGGCAGTATCCAATATTTTAAAACCGCCTGCCAATCCGGAAAGTCCTGCAGTTTTTCATTTACTTTTGGCGCCTGCAAAAAAACTTCAGCCGTGCCGTTTCCGATTTTTTGCAAAATCAAAGATTCTCTAAATCCTGATTTTAATATGGAAATCGGAGATTTTGTTTACTTTGACGATGAAATTGACATGACTGCGATAGAAAACAACGAAAACAGCAGAGCGTCTATGGAATCAAAATTTTTGGATGTCTGGATGTCTTACTGCGTGAAATACTTAACAGCCAATATGCCTAATCTCTTTCAAAGAGACGACCACGATGAAGCCAATAATCCAAGCCATCACGAGCTTTATCCTTATCATTTTCAAGTTGAAAACAGCTTTGTTGACCCAACTAACACAAAAAGAAGATATGACGGGCCTTACCGGGCTGACGTAACAAAATCTATGAATGGCGTCTATTGGTTTTCCGCTATCCCGGATAATTTGAAAAGGTCAACCGTTGCTTCCGACGGTTATGAATACGCTTTTTCTTACGGAGACATCAGATTTATTCTACCGGACACCAGATGGTATCGGGAAAATCAGTACGCGACTGATAACGCCAGCAAAAAATTATGGGGCGATAGCCAGAAAACCTGGCTGATAAACCAAATAAGCAGCCCGCCCGCGGGAACAAAATTAACTTTTTTGGTTGTCCCGTCGGCAACAAAATTTTCTTCTGATTTTCACAATGCCAGCACAAGCGGGCGGTCTTATAAATCAGAAGATGTCGCCACTTGCGCTACTGGCGGTTTGGGCGAATGCGACGGCGGATATGAAACAGATGTGGCCGCTGTTTGGGAAGAAGTTTGCAAGTCGGAAGTTCCGGTAGCGGTGCTTTCCGGCGACGCCCACATCGCTTCTTTGGTCTATCGGACTAACTGGAATGTGCCTGGTTCCGGACTTCAAAATTGCAGCGATGTCGCTGGAGCGAAAAGAAGCGGATGGTATGATATAAGAAGTTCTAATCTTGGCCAGCCATTGGCTTCATCTGTTGGCGAAGGAGACGGAACTTATCAATATGACGGTAGAATGTATTATGTTCTGGATAATTCTTACGATGCGAGACACGTGGCTAAAGTATCGGTGAACACTAATTATAAAGACCCGAAAATATTTGTTGAGTTTTACAAGTACACTAATCCGGCAAACGGCTCTTATGGAACGCTTACTTTGAATTATTCCCGGGAATTACAAATCAATGAAATAAGCGGTTTGCGCGCCACCAGCACAGTTGCGGAAAGCTCTCTTCAGCAAAAAATTATAAGAAGAACGGACGGCTATTATGTTGCCACCTACGCGTCAAGCTCTACCCAATTGCTTTTAGAGGTCTCGGAAGATACTGATGGTTTTGATTGGGGCGGAACGCCGATAACCGGAGACGCCACAAAATTTCAACTGTGCGTTCAAGGGCCGGATGGCCATGGAGCGAGCTTATGGAATAAGTTCAACCGTGTCTATTATATCTGCAATACCACCGCCAGCGAATTAAGAGTGGGAGCGTTTAACGGGACAATCGATGAAATTACGCCGACTATCATACATAGCGATACCGCTAACGTTGAAAATAGGTACGCGGGCATTGTCATGGGAACTGACGGCTACGCTTACGCCTATTTTGAGAAAAAAAACGTTTCTGGCAATTACGTTCTTAAAACTGCGCGGTCATCATCTGTTTGTTCAGACGCATCGCTAACTGGGTGCATTACCGGTTCCTGGGATGCTTTAGTGGACCATGGGACAGTTGATGCTGTCAGAGACAGCGGTTCTATTGTTTCTTTGGCGAACGGGAAAATGCTTATTGTTTGGCGAGCGGACGATGATATTAAATATCAGTATTGCACAACTTGCACTAGCACTAGCTCAGATTGGTCGACTGAAACAAATCTTGTAACTAATGGCGCTACCACCACCCAAAACATCGGTCTTGTCTCCGATGAGAGTAATTACGCCTGGCTTGCCTATTCTAACGGCACTGCCATTATCGCCTCAAGATTTGACAGTTCCACAAATACTTGGAGCGCCACTACGACGATTGCCGCGTCTGGCAGTAATCCTTCGATCACCGTTGTTGACGGTTATGTCTATATTTCAGACATTGAATCAACAAATATCTTAAAAGTATACAGGTGCAGGAGAGATTTAACCAATTGTGCTCTTTATCGTTCCCTGACTGGCGCGGAAACATTATATAGTCCGCAATTATCGCGGCAATCATCCAGAAGAGGAGCCGCGCTTTTATTCGCTGAAAAAGGCGTAGAAGCGACATCCAACCAATACCGTTTGTCTGTTTGGCCGATTTTTTCCGAATGGGGAAATAGAATATATAATGTATTAACGCCGGCTAAAATAATGGGACAATCAATTTTTAACATTCAAAATATTAATGGTAGGGAATAGGAATGAAGCAGAATTTTCTATTAAAATTAACGATATGCGCGGCGGCGGTTTTAATAATAATTGGTTTCAAAACAAATAATGTTTTCGCTTCCGCGACCACCGGGACCATTGATTCAGTTTATAAATACGCCTGGAGTGAAAATATTGGCTGGATTAATTTCGGTACTGCCAGCAGCGCTGTTAGCGTTACCGATGCCGGACTTGACGGCTATGCCTGGAGCGGCAATTACGGCTGGATAAATTTAAACGCAACAACTTCAAGGGTAGGAAATAACAGCGAGGGTAGTTTATCGGGTTATGCGTGGGGAGAGCAAACCGGCTGGATTGATTTTTCCGGCGTAAGCATAAATTATGCAGGCGAGTTTTCCGGGTATGCCACCGGCACGGTTACCGGCCAAATCAGTTTTAATTGCAGCAATACTAGTTCCTGTTCTTCTTCGGACTTTAAAGTGAAAACTGACTGGCGACCGTTATCTGTAAGAAATTCCGCTTGCGGCGACGGCGTTGATAATGATAGCGATGGTTTGACCGACTATCCGGCTGATTCCGGATGTTCTTCGGCCACTGATAATGACGAAACAAATGTTTCTTCTGGAGGCGGCGGCGGAGGAGGCGGCGGGGGCGGCGCAGTTGTTATTCCGCCACCTGTTATAAAGACCTCCACTTCAACAATCGCCACCTCAACTGTCGGGTCGGCAACTTCCACAAATCAAAATCAATACATTTTTTCCACATCTAGTCTGCCGCAATCGCCGATTTATGCCGGTTTTAAATTCACCAAAGGATTGGCCTATGGTTTAACCGGAGAAGATGTGAAAAAACTCCAAGAAATATTATCTCAGTATCCTGAAATTTATCCTGAAGGATTAATTACGGGATTTTTCGGATTAAAAACAGAAAAAGCGGTTATGAAATTTCAGATTAAATATAATATTGCAAAAAAGGGAGTCCCGGGCTTTGGCACGGTCGGCCCAAACACCAGAATTAAATTAAATCAGATATTAAGCGGTAGTCAGATATCTCCGTCTTCAACAGTCGCCGTTGATAATCAAAATAAAACAATCCAGGAATTAAAAGCGATAATTCAAACCCTTCAGCAACAATTGATAATGCTTCTTAATGAATTAATGAAAAAACTTCAGCAGCAGGCGCGTCCGTAAATTAAGTCTTTAGAAATTTCTGAAAGTAAGCTAATATTAATAGAATGAGTCTTAAAGATTTAGAAAAAAAACTTTATCAAAAAGATTTTAAGCAGGAAGATAATTATTCTTTTAAAAAAGAACAAAGCGATGAGCAAGCGAATGAAAACGCTTTTGTTTCAAAGTGGGGCAATGTTTCTTCGGGACAAGCCGTCCATGGAGCTATTTCTAAAATAAATCGCATTAGCAGTTTGATTTTCTGGATTCTGGCGCCGATTTTAGTGGTTTTAATGGGCGTCAGCGTTTTTTATATTTACCAGTATTTTTCCACTGATAAAGAAATATCTCTTTCTGTTTTGGCGCCACAAAATATTTTAAGAGGAATTCCTTTTGATTTAACCGTAAATTTTAACAATGGTTCAAAAAATCCTTTGGAAAATGTTGAATTATCGCTGTTTTTGCCGGAAGGAACGGCAGTTTTGGGCGATGATAAAAATAAGCGGATTTTAAATAAGGATATGGGCAATCTGGCTTCGGGCGAAGTTTTTCAGGAAAAAATTTTAGTAATTATTTTCGGCGAAGCGGAAGCCGTGAAAAACTTTAATGTCTCCGTAAGTTATTCGTCTTCTTTAAGCGCCCGTTTTGAAAAGACCAAAGATTTGGAAATTACCGCCAACGAAGCCGGCATAAAGTTTGATTTAACGGCGCCGGAAAAAATTTTAAACAATGAAGAATTTGAAATCTATGTTGATTATGCGAATATTGCGGATGAATATTTTTCTAATGTTAATATTAGTTTAGATTTCCCCTCCAATTTTGTTTTAAAAGAAGCTAGTCCTGTTTTAAATAACAATTCTTTTAAGATTGATAATCTGGAAAGTGAGCAAAACGATAAAATTTTTATTGTCGGCAAAATTATCGGAACAGAACAATCTTTTTTTGATATTAAAGCAAAAATAGAAATTACAAATTCAGGCCAAAGTTATTTGATTTCCGAAAAAACCGCCAGCGTTTACATCGCGCCGTCGCCGCTTTCTTTAAGGGTTTTTTTAAACGATAGCGTAAATTATATCAGCCGTTCCGGCGATCAGCTGAAATACCGGCTTATTTATGCCAATAATACCGATGTCAGTTTAACCGACGCGATAATAAAGGCTAAATTAACCGGCGAAATGTTTAATTTTATGACGCTAAAAACCAATGGCGCTTATGATTCCAAAAATAATATTTTAACCTGGAATGCCGCGGCAGCGCCGGAGCTTGCTTCTTTAAGTCCGGGCGCCAACGGCGCGGTGGAATTTGAGATTAATACAAAAAATGAATATCCGATTAAAAAAATTTCTAATAAAAATTTTGTTTTAAAAATAGATGCTGATATTTCATCGCCAACGGTTCCTTATTATGTTGCGGCCGATAAAACCATCGGCGTGAGTTCTTTACAGACAAAAGCGGCCGGCCGTATAGAAATGGAATCTTTGGCTTATTTTATTGACCCGGTTTCCGGTTTTGTGAATAAAGGTTCATTGCCGCCAAAAGCCGATCAACCGATTAATTTTACGATTCATTGGCTGATTAAAAATTATTCAACCGATGTTAAGGATGTTAATGTTCAGGCGTTTTTGGAGCCAGGAATTAGATTAATCGGCGAACCAAAAGCGAATATCGCTTCTTTGCCGCAATACAACGAGCGAACAGGAGAAATTATCTGGTTGATTGATAAAATTTCGGCAACCAAAGGCATTATCGGCAAGCCGGTGGAAGCTGTTTTCCAAATTGAAGCGGTTCCCAATATTACTCAAATTAATAAAGAAATTCCGTTAATCGGGCAAACAACCGTTTCTGCGTTTGACGAATTTGTCAATTTCGAGTTAAATGACAGCGCTAATGCGTTAGACACAAAAAATTTAAGCGATATCGGTTTTGATATAAATAAGTCAAAAGTGGTTCAATGATAATTGTAAGTTATTCACAGCCCGGCTATTGCTATTGGGGGGGGCTTTAATGGTAAAATTAAATATATGAAAAAATATTTATTCGTTATTTCGTTTTTGGTCGCGGTTATATTTATATCGCCGAATGTTTCTTTGGCGGCAACAACAGCTGAATTGCAGGCGCAAATTCAGGCGCTTTTGGCGCAAATCGCCCAATTGCAGGCGCAAATGTCTCAGCAACAGCCCCAGCAATGGTGCTATGATTTTAAATATAATCTTAATGCCGCCAGCCGCGGCAAAGAAATAAGTCAACTCCAAACCGCCTTAGAAAAAGAAGGGCTTGAAATAGACGCTTCCGAGAAATCCAATCAGATTTTTGATGAATCAACGGCTTCAGCAGTTTCCGGCTTTCAGGAAAAATATAGAGATGAAATTTTAACTCCCAATAAACTAAAATACGCCACTGGCTTTGTCGGCAAATCAACTAGGGCAAAATTAAATTCTCTTTACGGTTGCGGAATAATAAAGCCCCAACCAATTCCTGTTCCAATTACAACACCAGTACCGGTTATCTCGACATCAACAATTTCACCGGCTATTTCTTGTAGTGGTTTAGAGATGGTGTGGCCTACTAGTAGAAGAGAACTATATAGTTTTGGCGGTGATACTTGCGATGGTTATAGATATTTGAATAATAAGGAAATTAGTCCGTCTTGTTATAATTATCAAGAATGTATTAATGCGTATAGTAGTGCAAATTGTATAAATATTCCTTCGACTCAAAAACAGTGTTCTGTTTCCTCTGCACCTTTTATCACCTCATTTTCTCCAACATCAGCAGTTTCTTATGGAATTGGAACAAAAGTAAGGGTTTATGGTAATAATTTTAGTAATCTTGATAAGGTAAGCTTTATTAATACGCAAGGAATTTATTATTATGCAGAATGGTCACCGATTAGTAATACGGAAATTGAAATTCCTTTGCCAACTATGCCAGCAGGTCAGTATTATATCAGCGTATCATCACCATCAGGGTCAACTCAATCTGTTCAATTATTTTCTATTATAGCAACTACTACTCAACCCTCCATCACCGTTTTCTCGCCGAATGGCGGAGAAAAATTGGAAGTCGGACAAACATATCAAATAAAATGGAGTACAAATAATTTTAGTCCTACTACGGCAATTCAAATTGCGCTCCGAGATACAAGATATGACCCAAATAATTCTGCAGGGGAACAACCGATAGTATCCGCTATGGATAACTCTGGTTATTATAATTGGGTTATTCCTCAAAGCGTTGGAAATATTACCGTTGGAGCAGGTAATATTTATAAAATTGTAATTTATGGCATTGGTATAGCGGTTAGTGATGAATCCGATAATTATTTTACGATAGCTTCGGCTACTACGTCTGTAAACGCAACATTAATTGGGGGAGATATTACTAATAGTAAGGCAGATAATATTCTCTTAAAGATTATGATGAGTAATAATTCGAACACATCAATTATTTTAAATAATTTTTCCACAAAATGGAGTTCAAATTATTTTGCGACATTGAAGGATATTAGAATTACTAAATCTGATGGAACAATTATTGCGCCAATTCTTACGGCTTTTGATGGTTCTTCACAAATTATTTTCCCAGCATCAAATTATACTTTTACTGTTGGTCTTGGTCAGTATCAGATTTTGGCGAATTCTAATTTTGAAATTCAAATTAGAGCATATATTGAAAGTTATACTCCGATAGCGGAAGCAATAACAATAATCGCTGATAGATTAGCCCTGAATTCTGATGGATCGGCAACAGCAACTGGTTTTCCTATTATTCATAAAATTCCGTCCGCTTATGGAAGTGTAACGTCAACAAATCAAATAGCTAATATTTTAGAATCAACTCAAGAAATTTTAATGAATATGGCGGCGTTCCTTAAAAATAGATAATTAAAATTCGCTGAAAAAAACTGAAAATCCGCCAAACTGGCGGATTTTCAGTTTTGGATAAAATTTGCTATAATTAAATAATGGAAAATAGGCGAAAAATCAAAAATTTTATAAAGAAAAGACCGTATTTAATATGGTATGTGAAGGATTACGCGGCGCTTTCTCCCGAAGCGATTGTGGAAGCGACTTTGAATTACGGCGATTGGGACGATGTGCAAATGTTGATAAAAATTTTGGGAATGAAAAGAACGGCGCGCATTTTTAGAGCAAAATCAAAACCATCAAAGATGGGGAGGCAGAATTACCGCCCAGAGATAAAAAATTATTTTGGGCTATATTTTAACAAGCATATTAAACAACATGCATAAAGAAATTTTAACTAAAGAGCAGGCGGAATTATTACCGCTTCTTGAATTATTTTCCGGAAAGTTCGGCTTAGTTGGCGGAACGGCGATTGCTTTACATATTGGCCACAGGAGATCAATTGATTTTGATCTTTTTAGTTCTGAAGCGTTTAACAATCTTTCAATACAAAAAAAGATTTCCAGATTTTTTAAGATTGATGAAACAATGGTGAATAAATTAGGCGAATACACGTTCTTTATTAAAGGGGTCAAATTTACTTTTTTTCACTATCCTTATCCGATTAATTTTTCAGAACGGTTGGATAAAATCGTTAAACTACCTGATCTTTTAACTTTAGCAGCGATGAAATTATTCGCATTAGGGAAGCGCGCTAAATGGAAGGATTATGTTGATTTATATTTTATATTTAAAAAACATTACACCATTGAAGATCTCACGCGAAAAGGCAAGGAAATATTCGGCGCTGAAAGCAATGAAAAATTGTTCCGTTCCCAGCTTGCTTATTTTGAAGATATTAATTACTCTGAGAAAATTGAATATATGAAAGGTTTCGCGGTGAGCGATAGGATTATAAAGAAAGAATTGATAAAATTTAGTTTGAGTTAATAATTTTTATGATAGCCGCAGAAAATAGAAAACAGGATAACTTAATGGAAAAAATTGTAAGCTTGGCAAAACGTCGGGGATTTATTTATCCCGGCAGCGAGATTTATGGCGGTTTAAAAGGCACATGGGATTATGGGCCTTTGGGTAGTGAGCTTAAATTCAATATCAAGCAGGAATGGTGGAAAGCGATGGTGAGAGAAAGAGAAGACGTTGTCGGCATCAGCGCTTCAATATTGATGAATCCGAAAGTTTGGGAGGCGTCCGGTCATACCGCCGGATTTACCGACCCTTTAGTAGAATGCAAAACCTGTCACCAGAGATTTCGGGCTGACCAGGAAGATATTATCAAAGAGCATGAAAATCAGCACAAAGAGAAAAAAGAAAAAACAGAATGGACCGAAGAAAAAAAATTTAATTTGCTGGTAGAGGCGAAAATTGGCGTGATTGAAGGAGAAAAAAACACCACTTATTTAAGAGGCGAAATAACGCAAGGCGTTCACGTTAATTTTAAGAATGTTTTAAACAGCAGCCGCCTGAAAATTCCATTCGGCATTGCGCAAATCGGCAAGGCATTTCGAAATGAAATCACGCCCGGCAATTTTACATATCGCTCTATTGAGTTTGAGCAAATGGAGCTTCAGTATTATATTGAGCCCGATGAAAACGAATCAATGAGGCAATATGAATTTTGGAAAAATTTGAGAATGGATTGGTATAAAAAATTAGGCATTAATCCGGATAATTTAAGATTTCGGGAGCATACAAAAGACGAACTGGTTCATTATGCAAGAGCGGCTTGGGATATAGAATATAAAACACCATTTGGTTGGAAAGAATGCGAGGGTATTCATCATCGGGGCGACTGGGATTTGTCGCGGCATCAGCAGTTTTCCAAAGAAGATATGTCTTATTTCGATGAAGCAATCAAGGAAAAATTTATCCCCTGGGTGATTGAAACATCGGGCGGAGTGGATAGGGCGGCGTTATTCTTCCTACTGGACGCTTATTCGGAAGAAAATGACAGAGTAATTCTGAAATTGCATCCAAAGCTCGCACCTTATAAAGTTGCAGTATTTCCTTTATTAGCTAATAAGCCGCAATTAGTTGAAAAAGCCCGGGAGGTTTATAAGATGTTGAAAGCTGGCAATTTTAATGTTACTTGGGATGACAGAGGAAACATCGGAAAGCGCTATTATTCGCAAGATGAAATCGGAACGCCGTATTGTGTAACAGTTGATTTTGAAAGTTTGGAAAATGACGATGTTACGGTTCGCGACAGGGATACAGCAAAACAGGAAAGAGTGAAGATTAAAAAACTCAAGGATTGTATATCCAACAAGTTAAGTTGAGGCCAGTTTTAAAAACAGTTTTTTTGAAGATTCTAGACGAACTCTCTTTTCATAAAAAAATCTTACATAGTGAGACTTTGTAAGGTTTTTTTTATTATTCAATATTATGCCATTCTCCACTGCCGGGATAAACTTTTTTTTCTAAAACTTCAATAGCTTTTTTAATAACATCATCATTCATTTCATACCAAGCATCTTTAGTATTCATTATAAATATTTCATTGCCTTCAAGATTTAGGTCGTACCAAGCATTATTAGTTCCTTTTTCTTTAAATTCTTTATTTCTGCTGAGTGTAATATCTTGTAAAATTTCTGAATGTTTTATATTTCTCATGCTAAATTCTCTCTTAATACTCTCTCTCTTGTCAAGGAAGCAAAGATAGTTTAGTATAAGATAATTATGAAAAAAATCGCTCAACATATTTATCAATATACCGCTATCTTTGAATTAAATGAAAATAAAGGGTATACGGTAACAGTGCCGGCTTTGTCTGGATTAGTAACAGAAGGAAAAAATTTAGAAGAAGCCCGCATGATGGCTGAAGACGCTATTCGTTGTTATATAGGAGGGTTGAAAAAGGTACAGGAAATTATCCCATTAGAAAAAGAAGTTGCGCAAATTAGATTAAGCGTTAAGGTTTAATATTTAATGCCTAAACTGCCTCGCGCCAGCGCCAAGAAAATCTTAGCCGCTTTATTAAAAGCCGGTTTTTATATTCATCATCACACCGGCAGCCATGCGAATTTAAGGCATTCTAAAAAACAACATTTGCATATTGTTGTTCCCATGCATTCTAAAGATTTAGCGCCGAAAACCATTAAATCAATTATTATTCAGGCGGAATTAACAGTTGAAGAATTTATCAAGTTTTTAAAAAAATGACCAATTTTAATAAAATCGTTTTAGAAAATGGTTTGCGGATTATCACCGCGCCGAAATTAGACAGTTTGGCGACCACTGTTTTAGTTTTGGTTGAAGCCGGCTCAAAATATGAAACTAAAGAAATAAACGGCTTAAGCCATTTTTTGGAGCATATGTGTTTTAAGGGCACGGAAAAAAGGCCGCGTTCAATTGATATCGCTTCGGAACTTGACGCTGTTGGCGCTGTTTCTAATGCTTTTACCAGTCAGGAATATACAGGCTATTTCGCTAAAGCCGAACCAAAATATTTTGACAGCATTTTGGATATTGTTTCGGATATTTATCTTCATCCTGTTTTTGAAACCAAAGAAATAGACAAGGAGCGAGGAGTGATTATTGAAGAAATTAATATGTATGAAGATTTGCCGATGCGCCGGGTGCATGAATTATTCAGTACATTGCTTTATGGCGACCAGCCGGCTGGCTGGGATATTGCCGGACGGAAAGAAGTGATTCAAAAGCTAAATCGCGATGATTTTATAAAATATCAGCAAAATCATTATTTGGCGAATTCCACTTTGGTTGTGGTTGCCGGTAATTTTGATGAAAAAGAAGCGATTGAAAAAATAAAAAATAGTTTTTCAAGCATTAAAATCAGTGAAAAAACTCAAAAAATTGCGACTAAAGAGCATCAGGAAAAGCCGGAAATCGTGTTGAAGCAAAAAGATTCCGATCAAACTCATTTGGTTTTAGGCGTAAGAGTTTATGATATTTTTGACAAACGGAAATACGCATTGGAAGTTTTAGGAGAAATTTTAGGCGGCGGTATGAGCTCCCGTTTATTTCAAAAAATCAGGGAAGAAATGGGAGCGGCTTATTATGTTGGCGCGGACAGCGATTTATATACAGACCATGGTTATCTGGCGGCTTCAGCCGGCATTGACCATAATAAAATTGAAAGCGTATTGGAGGCGATTTTAGAAGAGTTTCATAAAATAGCGCGGGAACCGGTTGAAAAAAAAGAGCTCCAGCGGGTAAAAGACCGCATTATCGGCCATTTATTTTTATCATTGGAAACCTCAAACCAATTAGCCAATTTTTTCGGCGGCCAGGAAATTTTAACGCGGCAAATTATTTCTCCGGACGAAATTTCCAAAAAAATCCAGGCCGTAACAGCCGAAGAAATAACGGCTGTTGCAGCTGATATTTTTAAAAATAATAGGCTGAATCTGGCGATTATCGGACCTTTTGAAGATAAAACACAATTTGAAAATATTTTCAAATTATGATATTGTGTTTGTAATGAACGGGAAAACTTTTGATATTTCTTGGATGTCTTTATGGAGGATTTTATTGATGTTGATTTTCAGCGTTGTTCTTTATCTGCTTCTTGATGTTTTGGTAATCCTATTTTTAGCTTTAATTGTCTCTTCGGCTCTTGACGCGCCTATAAGTTATCTCCAAAGACGTAAAATTCCCAGAATTCTCGGCGCGATTATGATTTTCATTTTTGTTGCGGCGTTTTTCAGCGTTCTTTTATACACGATTATTCCGGCCGCGGTTTTAGAATTTAACAGTTTATATAATTCTATATTAAAAAATTATTTTAACGAGCCCCGCCTGGATTCTTTAGAAATTTTTTCTTTTTTTTCGTCAATTAAGAAGATTGAATCTTCTTTGGAAAATTTTGCCGGAGTGTTTTTGAAAGGAGCCGGCTCTTCTTTGGTTAATATTGTCGGCGCGGTATTCGGAGGAATTGTTTCTGTTATTGCCGTATTTATCCTTTCTTTTTATTTGGCAGTCAGCAAATACGGCGTGGAAAAATTTTTAAAATTTATCTTGCCGGTCCGTTACGAAGAATATGTTATTGAAATTTACGAGCGGACCAAGAGCAAAATTGGTTTGTGGCTTCAGGGGCAATTGATTTTAAGTTTGATAGTGGGAATTTTAGCTTTCTTGGGATTATTATTTTTAGGCGTAAAATACAGCTTAATATTCGGAATTTTGGCCGGTATTTTGGAAATGGTGCCGTTTGTCGGGCCGGTTTTTGTAGGCGCCTTGGCGGCGTTAATCGGATTTTCCGAATCTTTAACCTTGGGAATTTCGGTAATCGTTCTTTTTGTAATTATCCAGCAATTAGAAAATCATTTATTGGTGCCATTGGTAATGAAATACACAGTTGGCCTTCATCCGGTTGTGGTGGTTATCTCTTTATTGGCTGGAGCTAAGCTCGCCGGTTTTGCGGGAATATTATTAGCCATTCCAATAGCTGTAATAATTGTTGAAATTCTTGAAAGTTGGGCGGACAAAAGAAAAATCATTAAAGAAAACCAGTTGTTTTAGGGTAATTGCGAATAACGCGAATTTTGGCAAATAATGCCAATAATTTTTTATGCCGAAAAAGTTTTATCTTACTAGCGCTTTGTCTTATGTTAACGCGCTTCCTCATATTGGGCACGCGATGCAGTTTGTTAGAGCTGATGTCTTAGCTCGTTATCGTCGCCTTAAGGGAGACGATGTTTTCTTTTTGACCGGCACTGACGAATACGGCTCAAAAATTTACAGAACCGCCAAGGCTGAAAGCATTTCTCCAAAAGAATTAGCGAATAAAAATGCGGCAAAATTCAAACTTTTGGATAAATTGTTGAATATTTCTTACGACGGCTTTATTAGGACAACTGATAAAAAACACGCTTCAAACGCGAAAAAAATCTGGGCATTGCTTGAAAAAAACGGAGATATTTACAAGAAGAAATATCAAGGATTGTATTGCGTTGGTTGTGAGGCGTTTAAAACTGAAAAAGATTTGATTGACGGAAAGTGTCCGGATCATCAAATCAAGCCGGAAATTATTGAAGAAGAAAATTATTTTTTTCGGCTTTCCAAATACGCCAAAAAGATTGAATTAAAAATCAGGAATAATGAATTAAGAATAATTCCGGAATCGCGAAAAAATGAGATACTTTCGTTTATTAAAGAAGGCGTTGAAGATGTGAGTTTTTCGCGGCCAAAAAAAGTTCTGCCATGGGGTATTCCGGTGTCGAGCGATAAAAAACAAATTATTTATGTTTGGGCGGACGCATTGACAGGATATCTTTTTCCTTCTCAATATTGGCCGGCTGATTTGCATATTATCGGCAAAGACAATTTAAAATTCCTCGCGCTTTACTGGCCGGCAATGCTGATATCAGCCGGTTTAGCATTGCCGAAGAAAATTTACGTACATGGTTTTATTACTTCCGGCGGCTTGAAAATGTCTAAAACTATCGGTAATGTTGTTGACCCTTTTGAAATGCTGGAAAAATATGGCGCTGACGCTTTGCGTTATTATCTTTTACGGGAAATTCCGGCTTATGAAGACGGCGATTTTACGGAAAGCAGATTTAAAGAAAGATACAACGGCGAATTGGCGAACGGATTAGGCAATTTTACTGCTCGCGTGTTGACTCTTGCTTCGCAAGCGCGGATTAACGCAGAATTAATGCAAATTAACGCAGAAATCAAGAAGAAAATCATTTTAACAAAAAAACAAGTTGACCAAAAGATTGAAGAATTCAAATTTAACGAAGCTTTGGCCGCGATTTGGGAGCTGATTAGTTTTGGCGATAATTACATAAATCAGACCGCGCCGTGGAAAATCAAGGATGAAAAGGATAAAAAAGAAAAAAGTAAAGTTATTTTTAATTTAGTTATGTTGTTAAAAGAAATAGCCGGATTATTACAGCTATTTTTGCCGCAAACATCGGAAAAGATTTTAAAAAACATTAAAATTTCCAAAAAGATAATCAAAATTAAAAAAGGAGATATTTTATTTCCGAGAATATGAAATTGTTCGACACTCACACTCATGTAAATTTCAACGCTTTTAAAAATGATTGGCAAGGGGTTATTGCTCGAGCTTTGGAAAATAATGTTTGGCTTGTTAATGTCGGTTCTCAGTCAACGACTTCCAAAAGGGCGGTGGAAATAACTGAAAATTATAAGGAAGGTGTTTATGCGGCCGTTGGACTTCATCCAAGCCATCTTTTTGAGCAAGAAATTAATAAACTTGAAGCGGGCGAGAAAATACATTATAAAACCAGGGGCGAGGAGTTTGATGAAAATTATTATTTGGAATTGGCGAAAAACGAAAAAGTCGTGGCAATCGGCGAATGCGGGCTGGACTACTATAGAATTAGGAATAATGAATTAGGAATTAAGGAGAAACAAAAAGATGTCTTTAAAAAACAAATTGAATTAGCGATTAAGTTAAATTTGCCATTAATAATTCATTGTCGAGACGCCCACGAGGATTTGTTAGAAATACTAAAAGCTAAAAGCTATAAGCTAAAAGCTAAAGAAGCCGGTGTAATGCATTTTTTCACCGGCACTTTAGAGCAAGCAAAAAAATATATTGATTCGGGATTTTATATTTCTTTTTCCGGAGTAATAACTTTTACGAACGCGTATGATGATATTGTAAAAAATCTGCCGTTTGATAAAATATTAATTGAAACAGACGCGCCTTATGTGTCGCCCGCGCCATATCGAGGCAAAAGAAACGAACCGAGTTATATTATTGAGATAGTAAAAAAAATAGCGGAAATAAAGAGAGTTCCATTGGAAGAAGTTGCGGAACAAGTAACGAGAAACGCCAAAAATGTTTTTAATATTAAAAATTAAAAGTTATCCACATGTTTGTTTTATTTTATTTAAGTAATAAGGTAAAATAATAGTATGTTCAAAAACTTCAATCTCGCCTCAATTTTATCAATAATCATTATCGGTTTATTTGTCGGCGTTATTTTCGTTTATGCTGATTGGGAGCCACCGAAATTTTCTCCAACAAGGTGCGATTCTGGCGACCCTGGCTGTGATGCGCCGATTAATGTCAATTCTAATCCTCAATGGAAAAATGGCCTTTTAAGACTTTTGGGCTTGACTGTTGATTTTGGTACTAATTTGGCTACTAATGGCGGCAAAGTCGGCATCGGAACGACAAATCCGTCATCAAAGTTAGATATAGGAGGTTTTTTCCAGGTGTATTTAGAAGGTCCTCCACCGCAATATGTATTATCAGGAGGCACGAGTTACAGCGCTGCTCCATTTCCCAGCCAAAGATGCAGTTGGGATACGAATATAAATGACTGGGATTCAGTTCCGGCTAATGTCCAGCCTGCAGATGCTTCATTGACTCAATGTATTGATGTTAATCAAAACTGGGTGCAAGTAGATAGAGGATGTTATAATAATGGTAGTCCATCTTTGGTTCCTAGGGCATTTTGCGATACCGGTTTTGGTGACGAGTGTCTGGTTTATTTTCAGAATATTTTTGGTGCAGGAACATTGCAATGCCCGGGCGGAAATGCGACGCCTGAAATAACGGAAAGCGTAAATACAGGAGGACAAATGGGTTTTTATAGAGACATTAATTCTCCGGGGGGAGGAGTTTGGGAAGCTTGGACTTTTTATCCTGGTTACCGAGTGTATACTGTTCAAAGTTCTGCTGGAACAAGTAGGGTTTGTCTTAATGGAAACTGTCGTTCTGATTGGCCAAGCGGCGGCGGAGGTGGAGGCGGAGTTTCGTCAATTAACGGAGCTACAGGCGCTATGACTTTTAATGGTTCGGGAGTTTCTAAATCTGGTAATACATTTACTTTTACCAGTGGCAGTGGAGGTGATGGTTTAGGATCTAGCAATGCCGGTACAACAGGTTATATCACCAAATGGACCGGCGGCACTTCCATAGGTAATTCGGTAATCCAGGATAATGGAACGAATGTGGGTATTGGATCAATCATGTCTGGTTACGCGTTAAATGTGGAAGGAAATGTGCGCATAAATAGAGAATTATTAACAGAGGATAGTATTCATACGAAAGACAACCTGGTTGTTGATGGCGATAATATTACTATTGGATTGATAAAGGCGATTGGTAATGTTATAACGGAGAAAAAATTTATACATAACTATGGAGTTTTTTCGAATGGGCAAGTTTATTGCGACTCCTTATCATTATCAGCTACTCAGGCATTTGTATGTAATAATCCGATGGTGCGTCTTATTGGTGGAGGTAGTAGAGTGTTGAATGCTACTGTTGGTTCTGGTTCTGCTTCCGCGGCATGTTTAGCGCTTGGTGGCAATGGAGTGGTAAATTCAAACATAACAGCGATTACTAATCAAGAAACTACTGGGATTAACACAGGTAATACTGAATGGGGCATGATAAAGAATTGCGTACTTACATGCAATACTCCCTATAGCACATCACTTACTTGCAACTACTAAGCGAGGAAACCAGAAAAACGGGGTCAGGTATCTCTTTTTGTCTTTTATTTAAATATAAATAAGTTAAAACTATGTTCAAAAACTTCAATCTCGCCTCAATTTTATCAATAATCATTATCGGCTTATTTGTCGGCGTTGTTTTCGTTTATGCTGATTGGGAGCCACCGAAATTTTCTCCAACAAGGTGCGATTCTGGCGACCCTGGCTGTGATGCGCCGATTAACACCGGCTCCACTCTCCAAAATAAAGCCGGCTCATTGGGCATTAACGGATTTATAGATGTTTTAAGCGACGCCTTTTTCAGAAGCAATGTAAATGTAACCGGCAATATTGACGCTGGTGGTAATATAAAAGGCTCTAATCTTTGTATTGGTAATGATTGCAGAAATAACTGGCCGGCAGGCGCCGGAGCGGAATCAGACACTCTTCAAAGTATTACTGACAGAGGCAATACAACAGATAAATCAATAGCTGTTGCCGACGGCAGTATTTCATCGCCAGCCTATTCATTTTCCAATGACACCAATACCGGAATGTATCGTTATGGCAGCGATATATTGGGTTTTGTTACCGGCGGCTTAAGCAGAATGATGATTAATGGTTCGGGAATCCTTCGGCTATACGCTGATGGCGGTCCTGCTGGGCCAGCGCTTCAAATAGGAACCAGCAACGGCGGCATATTCGGCGACCCTAATGTTTTAGGCTTTTCCACTGGAGCCGCTGAACGGATGAGAATCAACAATTCAGGCCTAAATGTATCCGGCAACATAAGCGCTACCGGCAATATCACATCTCAAGGACAAAACGTCTGTCTTCAAAACGGAACAAATTGTCCGGCTGGCGCAACAGCGCCGAAGATAATTAGAGGAACTATTAATGCCGGAGGAGGCACCATTAACGGGACGGGATTTACTTCAATATATATGGGTACAGGACAGTATAGGATAATTTTTACAACTTCATTTAATAATACTCCAATTGTTGTTGCTACTGCGCTTGGTGTAGTTGATATTGGCTCTGTTGTAACTGTTACTAGAACAGACGTATCGTCTTTTGACCTCGATACAACATTCAATGGACCTCGAGATAATACGCCGTTTCATTTTATAGCCATAGAACCTTAGGAAATAGTGAGAAACGGAAATGTGGAATACTAAACTGCAAACTGCTTTACATAATCTTCTTAATTATTCTTTTAATTATTTTTATTGCGTTATTAATTTCTCCTTTTGTCGTAAATTTCCCAAAACTGAAGCGTAAACTGTTTTTAACTCTTTTTTCGTTTAAGCCGATGGCTTTTAATACGTGCGACGGCTGGGTTGAGCGCGTTGAACAGGCAGAGCCGGAAGAAATAGCAACGCCGGCTAAATCTAATTTCATCAACAAATCTTGGGCGTTTTCATTAGGAAAATAAATACTTAGAATATTCGGCAATCTTACCCTATTGTTTAATATCTGATGTTTAATACTTGATACTCCATTTATCTCTGCTTTCGGCTTTATTTTTATAATCTCTTTCCAGAAATAATCTGTTAATTTAGCGATTCTTTTTGATTCTTTTTCGCGATTTTTTACAGCCAGTTCAACGGCTTTGGCAAAGCCGACGATTGCCGGTACATTTTCCGTGCCGCTTCGTAGTCCGAACTCCTGCCCTCCGCCCGTAATGATTGATGATAAATTCTGCATTCTTAATTCTCCATTTTTAATTCTGCTGTAAAGCAGGCCTATTCCTTTTGGCCCGTAAATTTTATGCGCTGATAAAGTCATTAAATTTATTCCCAGTTTATTTACGTCGCAATCCAAGAATTGGAAAGCTTGAACAGCGTCGGTATGGAATAGTGGATAATTAGTTAATTGGTTAATTAGTTGATTAGTATTTGGTTTTAATTTTTCTTTTTTAAAATCACTAATAATTTCTGAAATTTTTGGAATATTTTGAATAGTCCCAATCTCATTATTGGCGTACATTATTGAAACCAAAACTGTGCGTTCATTAAGCGATTCTTTCAATTTTTTCAAATCAATTAATCCTTGGCGGTTGACCGGCAGATAAATAATCTCCACTCCATCCTGCTCTAGGTCGCGGCAGGTTTCCAAAATCGATTCATGCTCGATTGCCGAGACAATTATTCTTAATGGTGAAATTTTTTGGCCGAAGGCATATTGGCTTGAAGAACATCCCGCAGGCGCGCTGGGCTTGGTCCCCGCGAAGCGGGGCCAGCGCGCCGAGGGGGAAGAAAACCCCGCCGCAGGAGCGGGGTTATTCTGGTTCTGAAAGACAATTGCCTGAGGGTTGCCAAAAAATTTCACAATACCCCGTAACGCCAAATTATTCGCTTCCGTAGCCGAGCCGGTGAAAATTATTTCTCGGAATCCGCCAGCTGGCGGAGCGCCAATGGCTTTGGCGATTTTTTCCCGCGATTCGTCAATTGCGGCCATAGCTTCCTGGCCGAAAGAATGAAGCGACGAGGGATTGCCGAATTTAGCCGAAAAATACGGCTTCATTGCTTTTAAAACTTTCGGGTCAATTGGCGTTGTTGCCGCGTAATCTAAATAAATTTTTTTCATTCTTGAATTTTAAATTTTTTTTATTATAATATCACAATATGAATAGAAAGCTAATTTTTTTAATAATTATCATTGCTTTATTCGGCGGCATTATCGGTTCTTTGACATCGGCGCAATTTACCCTGAGTTCGTCGAATGGATTTACAAAAGCCGATGTTTTAGACAATTTCAAAAACTTTCTAGAACCTTTTATTCCGCGGATTTTTACTCCTAATGAAAATCAAGAACAAAAAAATGCCGCGCCGAACATTAACGAGCAAATTCAAGAGCTTAAAAAGCAGGAAGTGCCGCTTTATAAGCCGGCGCTTGATTACGAAGAAGCGGTAGTTAAAGCGGTGGAAATCGCTTCGCCGGCAGTGGTTTCAATCGTCATTTCCAAAGACGTGCCAGTTGTTGAAAATTGTCCTTATAATCCTTTTTCTGATTTGCCCTCGGAATTTCAGGATTTCTTCGGCTTTCCCGGAGGAGGTTTCCAGTTTTATCAGCCCTGCCAGAAAGGCACTGAAAAGAAAGAAATCGGCGGCGGCAGCGGATTTATTATTTCAAACGACGGTTTGATTTTGACCAATAAACACGTTGCCTCTGATAAAAAAGCGTCTTACACGGTTTTTACCAATGACGGCAAAAAATATGACGCTGAAATTTTAGCGCAAGACCCGGTAATGGATATCGCGGTGGTAAAAATCAAAGCCAATAATCTGCCGGTTTTAAAATTAGGCAATTCTGATTCAGTTAAGCTTGGCCAGACAGCCATTGCTATTGGCAATGCTTTGGGAGAATTTAGAAATACGGTTTCGGTTGGCGTTATTTCCGGTTTAGCCCGAACGATTACGGCTTCCGGCGGCGGACAAACGGAAACTATTGAAGGAGTATTACAGACAGATGCGGCAATTAATCAAGGCAATTCCGGAGGTCCGCTTTTAAATCTTAAAGGCGAAGTCATTGGCGTTAATACCGCCATGGTTTCCGGAGCCCAAAACATCGGCTTTGCCATTCCGATTAACAAAGCCAAAAGAGCGATTGAGTCGGTTAAAAAATCAGGAAGAATTATCACTCCGTTTTTAGGCGTGAGATATATTTTAATTTCGCCAGAATTGGCTAAAAAGGAAGAGCTATCGGTTGATTACGGCGTTTTGGTAAGAGGCGGCCAAGACGGTTCGGCAGTAGTAAAAAAATCGCCAGCGGAGCGTGCCGGCATTCAGGCAGAAGACATTATTTTGGAAATTAACGGCAAAAAAATCAATCAAAATAACACTTTGGCTTCGATGATTCAGGATTATAATGTTGGCGACATAATAAGTTTAAAAATTCTAAGAAATGGCAAAGAAATGGAAATTAAGGTAAAATTAGAAGAACGACCAAATAATTAACTAATGACTAGTGACTAGCGACATTTTATTATTGTCATAAGTCATAAGTCGTAAGTTATAAGTCAAAGATGAATTTTCAACGTTTCACAATTAAAGCCCAGGAGGCGCTTCAAAACGCCCAAGACATAGCGGCGCGGGAAAACCACGGAGAGCTTAAGGTTATTCACTTGCTGATTTCTTTGATATCCGACGAGCAGTCTTTGGTGCGGCCGATGCTGGTAAAAGCCGGCGTCAATATTGAAACTCTTGGCAATGAACTGATGCAGGAATTAAAAAAACAGCCGAAAATTTTAAGCGGAGCGTCAGTCGCCCAGCTTTATCTTTCACAAGAATTGATGCAGGTTTTAGACAGGGCCGCCAAAATAGCGGCTCAGCAGAAAGACGAGTTTATTTCCTGCGAACATTTGCTTTTGTCAATTTTAGAAAGCAATTCTTATCCGGCTCATATTTTAGAGTCTTTCGGTTTGCGCCGGGAAACAGCTTTGAGAATCTTGGCGCAGCTTCGCGGCTCAATGCGGATTACCGATGAAACGCCGGAATCAAAATTCCAGGTTTTGGAAAAATACGCCATTAATCTTACGGAGCAGGCGAAAAACGGCAAGCTTGATCCTGTTATCGGCAGAGACGAAGAGCTTCGACGGGTAATTCAGGTTTTAAGCCGACGCACTAAAAATAATCCGGTCTTAATCGGTGAACCGGGAGTCGGCAAAACAGCCGTAGTGGAAGGCCTGGCTCAGCGGATAATTTCGGGCGATGTTCCAGAGCCGCTCAAAAATAAAGAAATCGTAATGCTTGATTTGGGGTCTTTGATAGCCGGCACAAAATTCCGCGGCGAATTTGAAGATCGGCTTAAAGCTTTTATGAAAGAAATTCAAAATTCCAGCGGCCGGATAATTCTTTTTATCGATGAAATTCATATGATTGTCGGCGCCGGCGCCGCCGAAGGCACTGTTGACGCTTCTAATTTATTAAAACCGGCTTTGGCCAGGGGAGAACTTCGGGCAATTGGAGCCACTACCATCAGGGAATATCAGCGTTATATTGAAAAAGACGCGGCTTTGGAGCGCCGATTTTCGCCGATTATGGTTGATGAGCCTTCAATTGAAGATAGCATTGCCATACTCCGCGGCTTAAAAGAGAAATACGAAATTCATCATGGCATCAGAATTTTAGATGAAGCAATCGTAACCGCGGTTAATCTTTCGGCGCGTTATATCACCGATCGTTTTCTGCCCGATAAGGCGATAGATTTGATTGACGAAGCGGCTGCAGGCCGCCGGCTTGAAAGCGAGAGCCTGCCAAAAGAAATTGATAAACTTAGAAGAGAAATCACGAGGCTGGAGATAGAACGCCAATCTTTGCTTTCTGAAGATAAAAAAAGCAAAAGGATGAAAGAAATAGAAAAAAGTCTGGCGGAGCTTAGGGAAAGAAACGACGAGTTTTCGGCAAAGTGGCACGCGGAGCGCATTACTTTCGAGCAATTTCATAATTTGAAAAAAAGGGCTGAAACATTGCGTCAGGAAGCCGAGCTTGCCGAGCGTGAGGGTAATCTTGAAAAAGTGGCTAAAATCATATATGGCGAATTGCCGCAGGCGGAAAAAGAATATAAAATTTTTGAGAAAAAATACGTTGATAAAAGCCAAATAAAACGTTCTTCTTTAAAAAATGGAGAGAAAAAATTAGCAGAAGGTTTTGTTAAGGAAGTAGTTGACGATGAAGATATCGCGTCGGTTGTTTCCAGATGGACCGGCATTCCAATGGCGCGAATGTTGGAGTCTGAAGCCGGAAAATTGGCAAAAATTGAAGAAAAACTTTCTGAAAGAGTAATTGGCCAGAAAGAAGCTATTTCAGCGATTGCCAATGCTTTGCGCCGCGCCAGAGCCGGATTAGCTCCCGAAGACAGACCGCTGGGCAGTTTTATGTTTTTAGGGCCGACTGGCGTCGGCAAAACAGAATTAGTAAGAGCGCTGGCGGAATTTATGTTTAACGATGAAAAATCGCTGATAAGAATTGATATGTCGGAATATATGGAAAGACATTCGGTTTCCCGATTAATTGGTTCGCCGCCAGGCTATGTCGGCCATGAAGAAGGCGGACAATTGACAGAGGTTGTCAGGCACCGGCCGTATAGCTTGATTTTGTTTGATGAAATCGAAAAAGCTAATCCGGAAGTTTTTAATATTCTGCTTCAAGTTTTGGACAACGGCCGGCTTACCGACGGCAAGGGGAAAATAGTCAATTTTAAAAATGCCATAATTGTTTTGACTTCCAATGTCGGCAGTGAATATTTTAATGAAATTTCCAAAGTCGGGTTTGCCGTTGGAGAAGATATTAAGAAAGAAGAAAGCGATAAAATAGAAGAATTTAAAAATCGCATTGAACAATCGCTTAAAGAAACTTTCAGGCCGGAATTTCTTAATCGCCTTGATGAAATCATAATTTTCAATTCTTTAAATAAAAGCGAAATTGAAAAAATAGTTGATATTCAGTTGGAAATGGTCAGGGAAAAGCTGGCGAGCCGGAATTTAAAAGTAGTTTTTGACAATTCTTTAAGGAATCACATTGTTGAAGCTGGATTTAATCCCGAATATGGCGCCAGGCCAATAAAAAGAATGATTCAAAAAATTATTCTTGACGAATTGGCTAATCGGCTTATTAAGGGCGAGCTTAAAGATGCTAAACGCGTTAAAATCGGCTTCAGAGAATCCAATATTACTATCAGCGGGTAAAACTGCGATTCTTTTAGGCATACTTTATTTTATTGATAATTTTTGGTGGTCAGCCGCTTTATTTATAGCGGCTATTTTTTATTTTTATTGGCGCAAGCCGGCAAGCAATATTAGCTTACTTTATTCTTTTTTTGTTTTTTTAGCTATTGTTCTTATTAGTCGTTGGCTTATTACTCAAAACTGGTTTTTTAAAATGACTCTTATTCTGGCCGGATTGTCGTTTTTTATTATTTCAGGGCTTAAAAATCTTTTGTTTTTAAAGCGTTCATTGCTTTATCACGTTTTGAATAATTTTTTATTTTTATTGGCGTTTTTAATATTCTTTTTTTTGGCAAACCCTGATTTTTTCTGGTTAAAATATTTGACCGTTACGGCGGCCGCGTATTGTTTATTCAAGGAATTTTTCTTGTTATTCCCTGAATTTTCAGGGGAAAAAGTTTTGATTATGCCGATTTCTTCAAAAAAAGCGACTTTATTTTCATTGTGTTTGGCCTTTTTAATGTCCCAGTTTTTATGGGCGAATTCTTTGCTGCCGATAGGGTTTTTAAATTCTTCCGCCAGTATGATGGTAATAATTTTGATTTTAAAAGACTTATCGGCTAATTATTTGATTGGTTTGTTAAATAAGAGGCTGGTTTTGAAAAATATTACTATTTTTATTGTTTTTACTTTAGTTATTTTTATGGCCTCAAGGTGGTCTTTGTAACGTTTTGCTTCTTTTTACGTTATCTCTTATATAATCTATATTTATAGTTATCCACAGGTTTTTGTTTGATTTAAAGCCTATGGTGATTATAATTATAAAGATTTGGAAGTGAGGCCAAGTCTACACAATTCATTAAATTATGTCTGCCTATTGGCAGACAGGCAATAATCCCGCTTTTAATTCGGGATTGTTTGCGTTCTATTGTTTAGATAGTTGACCAATTTAACAATATGTTTTGAATACTCCGCGTATGCGTTTTCGCTACCATTCGCTCGCCCAGCGAGCTCGCTCACTGGCTTTCGTCGCTCGCTCTTTTTCGCTTCGCGAAAAAACCATGCCCGTTCGCTCCTCGAGCCGCGCTCAAACGTATGCGCGGAGTATTCAGATAAATTTGCTATCAGGGTTATTCTTTTATTAATTTTCCGCTTTTCTTTAATTTTCTTAAAATTTATTCTTAATCTTTTCAATCCGCATCCGCTCAATTGGTCGGACAACGGATTGGTAAATAGCGGAAGATGGTCGGTTAATAAGGGTATAGCTTTCCGAAAATAAAAATATAATTTATTGTCGAAATATTAAATCTCTAATAACCTCACAATTAGGGAAAAACAAATAAAAATTAAAAATGAGTAATTTGATAAAGACTTTTTCTATTGGAGTAGTTGCTATTGCTATGGCAGTATCAATTGTTCCAGTGGGAGCTCAGACAACTGCTGATTTGCAGGCTCAAATCGCCACCTTATTGGCTCAGATTCAGGCTTTGCAGGCGCAATTGGGCTCAGCTCAGACACAATCTGCTCCGGCCTATACTTTTACCCGCAGTTTGACCATTGGTTCAAAAGGCGATGATGTTGTAGCTTTGCAGACATATCTTGAGTCGCAGGGCCACTTGACAATGCCAACAGGCGTTGCCAAGGGTTATTTTGGCTCTATAACTAAGGCGGCTGTTGTTAAATGGCAATCAGCTAACGGCGTTTCACCGGCATCCGGCTATTTTGGCCCGATTTCAAGGACTAAATATGCTAGCTTGGCGGTAACTACGCCCACAACTCCGACCACGCCAACAACTCCGACTACACCGACCACGCCAACAACGCCAACAACCGGATTTGATTTAGCTTTGGCTACTGATAATCCAGGGCAAAGCGTTCTTCCAGCAGGAGCCAATGGTGTTGCTTTGATTAAATTCACCATTGTCGGAAACGGAACATTGGATGGAATGACATTTAAGAGGGTTGGACTTGGCGCGACCGCTGATTTTGCGGCTAGCGGATTCTATCTTTATGATGGCAATACCCGTTTAACCACGGGCAGGAGCATTAATTCAACCACGCACGAAGTTTCCTTCTTGAATCTGGCTTTGGCTGTTTCAGGAACTAAAACTTTGAGCTTAGTGGCTAATATTGCGACTGGCGCTTCGTCAGGAAATATCGACGCTTTCCAATTAGTATCAGCAGTAGGCACGCCTACTCCGGCCGGCACATTGGTTGGTAATTATATGACTATTGCCACCGCGGCCGTTGGTACCGTAACCATTGATGATGGCGCAGCTCCGACTAATCCGAAGATAGGCCAGATCAATGCTAAATTGGGTGAATTTACAATTCAGGCCGGTTCAGCTGAAGATATCAGCCTTAGCCGCTTGAGCTTCACCGAAGGAGGCAGCGTTTCCAACGCTAATTTGTCAAACTTCAAATTAATGCAGGCTGGCAATACTCTTGCCACCGCATCGGCAGTCGGTTCAAAAGACTTGATTACTTTTGAATTAACCACTCCGTTTGTCTTGGAAAAAGGCCAACAGAGGACTTTTGAAGTTTATGGCGACATTGCCGGCGCAACGCGCTCCAGCGACACGATTATTCTTTACATTGACAACGCGGCAGATGTTTACGCCACAGGTAAGCTTTACGGCTATGCGGTGACGCCGACTATCAGCAGTGTTGATTCAACTTCAGAAGCCGACACTTTGACAATTGCCGGCGGTCAGGTAACTATCACCTTTAACGGTCCAGTTACCGGCGATATCGTGGTTCGCGGTCAGGATGTTGAAGTTTACAACTTCACCATTGCTTCCCAGAACAACGTTGAAATCAGAAATCTTAGGCTTCATGCCACCACCACTCTTTTGGGTTCTGGCGAAGGATTTAATGATTTTAAAGTTTGGGATGTTACAGCTGGCAGTGTTATAACCAGCGCCAGCGATGTTACCACCTCAACTGACGTTACTTTCACTGACGTGATTAACATTAATGCCGGTCAGACAAAAACCTATAAAGTAACTGTTGATGTTGATTCAGATAATGACAACAGCGACACTCTTTTGGTATCATTATTGGCGTTCCAATCCGGCGATATCAGGAACTTGGATAACAATACTAATGTTGCCACTTCTGATATGGTGCCGAATAGCACGCTTTCCGGAAATACTTTGACGGTTCGCGTGCCGACTGTTGACGTTCAGCTTAGTTCAATGCCATCTTCACAAACCGTTGTGAGAGGCACTAATGATATTGCTTTAGCTGGGTTTAGCTTTAGGGCGACCAATGACGTGGTTAAATTAAGCTCTGTCAGAGTGACTGCTTCTTCAACGAGCGGAACTTTGACTAATGCTGAAATCACCAGTCTTGGCCTTTATGATGGCGCAACATTGATTTCTGAAAAGAAATCATTGGATGCCACTGCATTAAATGCCACTTTCTCTAACCTTAATATCACCATTAATAAAGGTGAGACCAAAGTGTTGACAGTAAAAGGCAATATTGACAGCAATGCCACTAATGGAGATGTATTCTTTGTTTATCTGGCTTCAGCTGGAAGCAGCGATATTACCGTTTATGATAAAGACGGCAATTCCGCAACAATTTCCGGCACAGCGGCCAATAGCGGCAATACCGTTATTGCGACTGTAACCGATGTTGGCGCTGTAAGCGTTGCTTTGGCTCCAGATGACGATGAATCAGAAGCTGGTTTGGTAGTTGCCGGACAGGAACAAGTTTTGGCTAAATTCAGATTCACCGCTACGAATGAAAATATGAAGGTGAATAAAATGCAGCTATTAGTTGTTCCGAGTTCAAGCGCGACAGCCACTTCAGCGGCTTCTGCTGATGAAGTTCCAACTGTTAAGCTTTATGATGGCGCGACTCAAGTTGGCGCTACGGGAGGCTATCCAGTAACCGGTTCTGGCGATGATTCTGGTACTGCTTTCTTCACTGATCTTAACTGGACAATTTCTAAGGACACTTCTAAAACATTAACTGTTAAGGGCGTTCTTAATACGACTGCTGGCGGCGCTGATACTGGCGCGTCTGTCTATACAAGCGTTATGGCCGCTGGCTTTGAAGCCGCTGGTTCAACCGCTTTGGACACGACTCTTACAGCCGCTACCGGCAATCAAAAGGTTGTTTACAAGACCAAACCGACGTTTGGCGCTGTGGCAGCCGGAAGCTCCAAGCTTACCGCTGGTTTGATTCCGACTTTGAAATTCAAAATTAAAGCTGATTCAGCCGAGCAAGTCGCTTGGAGGCAAATTCAGTTTAAGACTACTGTTACTGCTGCTTCTATAACCGCTGTTGATGCCAATCCGGGCCAAACCGGCAATGTTTATATCAAGAAAGTTGGAGCTTCTTCCAACCTCAACATTGCCTCAGCCTTTAGTTCAACCAGCACATCTACTGGAGAACAGGCTGGCTTGGGTAATGCGTCTGGTCAAACCGGTTATGTTAGTTTGTTGCTTAACGCAGAAGAAGTTATTACAGCTGGCGCTGAACAGGAATACGAGTTAGGTCTTACCTTCTCTGGTATTTCCAGCACAGTTGGAGCTTCAACTGTAGTTATCAACCTCCACAGAACGGAAACAACAATGGTTAACGCCACAACCGTTGCCAATGTTAGAACGAGCCTCGGTACTGCGTCCGATGCCGCTCCTTCATTTGTTTGGTCTGATTATTCGAATACTTCGCATTCAGAATCAACCAATGATTGGGCGAACTCTGTTCTCGTGAAAGGCTTGCCAACAAGCCCGGTAACACTCAGCAATAACTAAGTCTTTCAGATTTAGTGCTGACAAGAAAACCGTCCCGCATTGCGGGGCGGTTTTTGTTTGAACTTGATAATATGCTTTTAAGTTTTTATAATGGGATGTATTATGCCGTATTTGGATAAATATTTTTCAAATAGCGTTAAATTCTTTCTTTTTTTAACCGTTCTAACTCCTCTGATAATTTTAAAAGGAGTTCTTTTCCCTTATGTTGCCGGAAAGGTATTTTTTTTCAGAGGCGCGATAGAAATCGCTTTGATTTTATCTTTTATTTATTTGCTTTATTGCTTATATAAAAATAATTGGAAATTAGTCCGCCAGCCGGTGGATGAAGATTGGAAATTATTTAAGAATCCTTTATTTATAGCCTTAGTTTTATTTTTTATCTCTCTCATCGTAAGCGTAATTTTTGCTCTTAATGATTACCGCGCTTTTTGGGGAGATTTGGAACGCGGCGAAGGATTTTTTGGAATGCTGCATTTTTTCGCGTTTCTAATTTTAACGCTTCTATTTTTTAACAAAACCGATTGGCTTAGATTTTTTAAAATTTCCCTGATTGTCGGATTTATTCTGTCATTTTATGCTTTTCTGCAATATTTAGGCGTTAAAAATTTCCCCTTTGCTTTGATGCCAATGCCAAGACCGGATAGTTTTATCGGTAATTCGGCTTTTTTAGCGACGCATATGTTTTTTCTGATGATATTTGCGGCGGTAGTTTTCTCTGAATCTTTCCATTCTTTAAATTTAAAACAATCTCAAGTTAAATCTTTTAATTTTTCAATCTTTCAATCTTTGAATTTTAAATTCTGGCGTTATTTTTCAATTTTGATGCTTATTATTTCGGCTTTAACGATATTTATAAGCGGAACAAGAGGAGCGATTTTAGGATTGGCGGCCGGCATTATTTTTCTGCTTGCTTATTTTTTAATTTTTGGGAATCGCGTATTTTCTGGAATCGGATTGCCGTTGAATATAAATTTTCGGCAATTATCATTGATTTTGCTGATTTTGATTATTGGTTCAGCCATAATTTTTTGGTCGACAAAAACAGATATTTTCTGGCAATCAGTCCCCGGCCTTAATCGTTTGGCAAAAACCGCGGCTTTGGATATTAATGATTCTTCCACTCAAATGCGTTTGCTTGCGTGGAAAGCGAGTTTTAATGCTTTTTTAGAGCGGCCGATAATCGGCTGGGGTCCGGAAAATTACATTTTTGCTTACGCCAAGCATTACGATCCGGATTACGCTGTTTATGGAGAGACCTGGTTTGACAGGGCGCATAATAAGATATTGGATATTCTGGTGATGCAGGGAGTTTTCGGATTGATTTCTTATCTGGCGATTTTCGCGGCGATTTTTTATGTGATTTTTAAAAAAATCACAGAAAGAAAATTTGCATTTATTTTTATCGCCGCCGTTATTTTGGCTTATTTTATTCAAAATATAGTGCTTTTTGACCAAATTGTTTCTTATAGCGCGTTTTTTTCCATTATCGGTTTTTTAATTTTCAGTTCAACGCGGTTGCCCGAAGAAAATTTGAACAGAACAATATCATCACAAAGCGGATGGAGTGAGTTTTTTTTAAGGTGGAAATTGATTATTGCGCCGCTGCTTTTAATGTTTATAATTTTGCTTGTTTATTCTCTTTACGCTTATCATTTTGTTGTTTATAACCAATTGCGGGCTCTTCAGCGTTCGCCGGGATTAGGAAATATAGATTTAGTGGTCGGAGAATTAAAAAAAGCCCTTAAGCCTTATAATTTCGCCCAGCTTAATATTAGAAGCCAGGGGCTAGATACTATTTATCTTGGCCAGTATTTTTATAATGAAGCTTACCGGAATAATCCTAAATTCAAATCTTTGGGCGATTTATGGATTAATGCCGCTGAAGAAATTTTAAATCGCGAACCTTATGCTGACGTAAGAATGAATATCCGTTTAGCTGAAATGCTTGACCAGTTAGCGTTTAACGATTCAAGCCTGTATGATAAAGTTGAAAAAGTTTTAATGGCTGCTCTCCAAAAAGCTCCCAAGCGCCAGGAATTGTATTATCACTTATCGGTTAATCTGGCGAAACAAAATCGGCTTGAAGAAGCCTTGAAATACAGCGATTATGTTCTTGGTTTGAATGATAATGTGACGAGGGCGCATTTTTATAAAGGTTTAGTGCTTGCCGCTAATAATAAAGATGAAGAAGCTAAAAAAGAGATAGCCATAGCTGAAGAAATAGATTCTAAATATCCGGCATTGCTTCCTGAAGATAAAAAAAGCATGGTTATGCTTTACGCAGGCTGGGGGATGGTTGAAAAAATAGCCGAATTAGCTGTTAAAAATATTGATAATATAGCAGCTTTTCCAATGGAAAAAAAAGATTATGAGAATGCCTTGCGTTATGATCTTCTTATTCACAATTCTCAAAATTCCATAAAAATAGCTGAATTTTTAAGCCAGTACGAAGATTTAAGAGATGATATGGAAATTATTATTGATTTGGTTAAAAATAAAAATTGGAAAATAATTGATAATTTGGATTAAATCCCTTACTCTTAAAGCACCTATGTTTATTTTTATTTATTAAGATTAAAAGATGAATTATTTTAAAATCTCAAAATTTTTCCTTTATCTGGCGCCTTTTGCGATAGTTATTATTTCAACCTCAACGCTGTTCCCTTTTATTGTCGGAAAATACGTCTGGTTTAGAACAGTCATTGATTTAGCTTTGATATTTTTTCTTTTGGGGATTTTATTGGATAGTTATCGGACAAGCGAATTAAAAATATATGAAAGTTTATCAAAAATTGTCAGAAATCCGCTTGTAATCGCTGTTACATTATTCGCGGCTGTTTTTATTTTAGCCGGATTTTTCGGTATTGATCAGGCGAATTCATTTTGGTCTAATTTTGAGCGCGGCGAAGGCGGATTGCAGATTTTGCATTTGTGGCTGTTTTTTACCCTTGCTGTTATTTTATTTAGAAATGAAAAAGATTGGCATAAGCTTTTTTGGATATTCATCATCGTTGGCGCTTATATGGCATTTTATGGTTTTGGCGCGGGATTAAAATACGTGGATGCCGAGTGGACGACTGTAACGCAAAATGGCGCTCCCACGCAAGTATTGTCTGGCCAAGGCGGAGCTTTGTATCAGACTTTCAAGGGGTTTATAGGCCCTCAATTGAGCGAACGATTCCACGGCACCTTGGGCAATCCGGCGTATGTTGCTACTTTTTCAATCTTTCTTTTATTTTACACAGCTTATCTTTATTTTTCGAAATATTATCAAAAGCTGTTTTCTTGGCAATCTATATTGCTTTATATTTTTAGCATTATATTTTTAGTTATTTTTTGGCTGGCTGCCACTCGAGGCGCGTTTATGGGACTGATAGCTACAATCATCGCTTTTCTTTTTTATTTTGTTTATAGCAAAAAAGCTTATCGCAAATGGTTATTTTTAGCTATAGCTTTGATTATTTTAATAGTCGGCGCGATGATTTATTTTAAAGATAATAGTCTGATAAAATCATTGCCGGGTTCGCGATTATTTGATATTTCTCTTAAAGCGGAAACTTGGGAACATAGAACTTATATGTGGAATATGGCATGGGATGGGTTTAAAGAAAGGCCGTTATTAGGCTGGGGACCGGAAAATTACATCAATGTTTTTGACCGGCATTTTGATATTCGGTATTTTTCTCCGGAAAAAGGCTTTGGCGCGTGGTTTGACAGGGCACATAGCATTTATTTTGATTATTTGGTAGAAACAGGAATCTTAGGATTATTAAGCTTTGTCGGAATTTGGATAGTATTTTATTGGCGTTCTTTGAAAGAATTAGTCAGTAATAATTTGCAATCTATCAGTGAAAATTTCAAGCAGAAACGCGATAATAAAGAGTATTTGTCCGATGATCGCAGTTTGTTGATTCAAAGAGCTTTGATTTTCGCTCTGCCGATATCGTATTTAGTCCAGGGAATTGTTCTTTTTGACATCCTGCCGATTTACATCAATATTTTTATATTCTTGGCATTAGCGGCTTATAAATTTGAAATTAAAAATTAAAAAAATATGGCTTTTATTAAATATATAATTGTTCCAATTCTTATTATTTCAGCTGTTTTATCAATTTATTTCGGTTCTCTTTTGCCCTTGACAAGATCTCGCCGTTTTATAATCGCTCTTGGTTCAGCTTCTTCAGTAAAGACGATGAATGATTTTCAAAAGAATTTTGACAATGCTTTTAAATTTTATTCTCCGGTTGGCGATGAGGAGATGGCAAAGTTTTTAGGCACGGATATTTTAAGGGCGGTTTCCCAAAAAGAGCAATCCGAAGCAGCTTCGCGCTTTTTGGTAAATTATATAGAGTCTTATTTATTTAAAGACAATGTCAGGCATTTGATGCTTTTAGCGCAAATGCATTCTGTTTTATGGCAGAAATCCGGCAAGGAAGAAGATTTTAAAAAAGCGGAAGAATATTATCTGAAAGCTATGGAAATTGGCCCAAAACTACCGCCGGTTCTTTATGGCCTTTTAGACCTTGAGCGCGCCAGCGGAAATAATGAAAAGGTCAAGAAAATCAGTGAAATTATCCTTAAATATTGGCCAGAAGACAAAAGAATTCAGCAGATTATTGAATCGATTGGCCAATAATCAAATTATGTGCGGCATTGCCGGGGTTTATTTTAAGCAAAAAAATAAGAAAAGCGGATTGGAGAATATTATCAGCAAGATGGTCCAGCAGCAAATTAATCGCGGTCCCGATGATTCGGGAATTTTTGTTGATGCTAAAAATAATATAGCTTTTGGCCATAATCGGCTTTCAATTATTGATTTGTCAAAGGCCGGCAAGCAGCCGATGAAATTCGGCGATTTATGGATTACTTTTAACGGTGAAATATATAATTTTTTAGAATTAAAAAAAGATTTAGAGAAAAAAGGATGTAAATTTAAAACTAAAACCGATACCGAAGTAATTTTGGCGCTTTACGCGCAATACGGCAAAAAATCATTTGGGATGCTTCGCGGTATGTTTGCTTTCGGACTATGGGACGGCGATAAACGGAAATTATTTTTAGTTAAAGATAGGCACGGCATTAAGCCATTATATTATTACGCTGATAGTGAGCAAATTATTTTTGCCTCCTCTGTAAAGACTTTGGCGCAAAGCGGATTTTTTCCAATTCATAAAAACGCAGATGCTTTTATCGGTTTTTTGCTTTTCGGCTCAGTGCCTTTGCCGATAACAACGATTAAAAATGTTTTAGCTGTTCCGGCTGGCCATTATTTGGAAATAAGCGGAGATTACAGAGGAAAATTAGTTAAATATTATGATCCGTTGGATGCGTTTACTAGGAAATCAAGCGATAATTTTGAAATAGCAGTTGATAAAATCAACAGTTTATTGAATGAATCAATAAAATTGCATTTAATCAGCGACGCGCCATTGGGAGTATTTTTAAGCGGCGGGTTGGATTCATCGGCAATTTCTGCATTGGCCGCCAAAAATCGCGAGAAGCCAATTACCACTCTTTCAATTATTTTTGACGAGTCGGAATTTTCCGAACAAAAATATCAAAAGCTGGTTGCGCAAAAAATAAAAAGCGACCATCGGGAAATTAAAATCACTAAAAATGATTTTTTATATTCCTTTGACGAAATTTTTAAAGCAATGGATCAGCCGACGATTGACGGTGTAAACACTTATTTTATCGCTAAAGCCGCTAAAGAAGCCGGTTTAAAAACAGTTTTATCGGGATTAGGCGCTGACGAAATTTTTTGCGGTTATCCGAGTTTTAGGAAAGCAAAATTATTGCGGAATATTCAAAATTTGCCGCTATTTTTGAAAAAACCGCTGGCCTTATCCTCTTGCTTCGGTAATCGCTATGCGAAATTAAGTTATTTTAGAAACAATGATATTTTAAATTTTTATTTGGGTATTAGGGGATTATTTAACCCTCAAGAAACTGCAAAAATTTTAGATGTTGATTTAAGCGAAGTGAATAAATTTATAAGTGAACTTAATAATTCAATAACTGATAATTTAATAACTAAATTGCATCCCGTTGATTTACTTTCTTATTTAGAATTAAAATTTTATTTGCAAAACCAGCTTTTGAAAGATACTGATTTTATGTCAATGTGTCATTCAATTGAAGTTCGAGTTCCGTTTTTGGATCACAAGTTGGTTGAATATATGAGCAGCTTGACGCCGGAAATTAAATTAAAAAATAAAATTAATAAATCGCTTTTAGTTGAATCGGTTCGTGATTTATTGCCTGAAGAAATTTTCAGTCGTCAAAAAATGGGTTTTACTTTTCCTTTTGAAAAATGGCTTAAAGAAATAAAACCTTTTAGCGGCTATTGGTCTAGATTTTGGGCAAAAGAAGTTTTAAATAAATTTAATTAATGATTTTTAATATCTCATTTAATAAAAAATTACAGTTATTAGTGGTTGAATTATGGATTAAATGGCTTAATTTTTGGTTGATGATTTTTCAAAAAATTTTTTTTAAAAAATTAAAATCAGCGCCGAATAATATTTTGATTTATAAAATCGGCAATATTGGAGATATTGTCTGCGCTATTCCTGCTTTTATTGCCGTTAGGCGAGCATATCCAAGCGCGAAAATAACATTACTCACTTCTCCCGGGGAAAGAGGCGCTTTGGGGGCGAAAGAATTATTGGCTAATGTTATATATTTTGATGAATTGACAATTTATTATTCTGATAATTTAGATTCTTTTGAAAAAAAAATAAAATTTGCCAGAGATTTTAAGAAAAATAATTATGATTTATTTGTTCAACTTCCCGATGATTTGGTTAATTTTCGGACGCTTTTAAGAAATATGATTTTCGCCAAAATAATTGGAGTAAAATCGGCGTTTGGATTCAAAATTAGAACTGTTCAATTATTTAAAAAAAATCAGGTTGATTATTTGTCGCAAAAAACTGAGGTGGAGAGTCTATTAAGTTTATTGAGAAAAAATAATATTAACAGTGGAAAAATTGAATATGATTTCAATATTCCCGAATACCAAAAGCGCAAAGTTGAAATAATTTTGGAGAGAAAATGGGGCGAAGCCGGCAAGCAATGTCTTGTTGTCGCGATAAGCGCCGGCGGAAAACGTGAAACAAACCAATGGCCAAAAGAACGTTTTAAAGAAGTTGTCGAATATCTTTCCGATAAATATAATGCCAAAATTGTAATAGTAGGTGGCGTTGCTGATATTGCCCAAGCTAAATTAATAACACAAAATCTTAGAAGTGAGAATTATTTGATTGTGGCGGGTGAAATAGAAATTTTGGGAACAATCGAATTATTAAAACACTGTTCGTTTCTGATTTCTAATAGCACTGGCACTATTCATTTGGCGGCGGCCGTTAGATTGCCCGTCGTAGGTATTTATGGTATAAGAGATATTTTAGGCAGATGGTTGCCATATGGTTCTCATCATAAAATATTGTATCATAAGCTTATGAACTGCGATTATAAAAATGAAGATTGCATAAGAAAAAGCATTGAGGCTGTTTCTGTTAAAGAAGTAAAATTCGCTTGTGATCAAATTATTGCAGACATTAAATTTTATTAACATTAAATATGGATTATAGAGAAAAATTTTATATTAGATATGTTTCGGGTAATACAGAGCCCCTTTATGGAAAAATGACTATTGAAGATATAAAGAAGCAATTCGCGGTGTGGAATGCTTATTTTTTTAAATTTCTTCCTAAAAATAAACAAGCTTCAATTATAGAGCTGGGATGCGGCAATGGGGGGTTGGTATATTGGCTTCAAAATCTCGGCTATTCCAATGCAAGCGGAATAGATGTGAGTCCTGAACAGGTTGATTGCGCAAAAAAAATTGGTATAAAAAATATAAGCAATGGCAATCTTATGAATTTTATCAAAAATAAGGAAGATTTTTATGATGCAGTTTTTTTGCGCGATGTTTTGGAGCATTTTAAGAAAGATGAAATAATTGAAATTATGGATATGATTTACCGGTCTTTAAAAAAAGGAGGAAAATTAATTATTCAAACTCCCAATAGCGCTGGTATCTTTGGCGGTCGCTATAGATACCATGACTTTACACACGAATTAAGCTTTACGGAAAATAGCCTCAGGCAAATTATGTTAATAAGTAGCTTTTCTATTCTGGGATTTTATGAAACTATGCCTGTAATTTATGGTTTGAAGTCGTTTATTAGATCTATTTTATGGAAATTTTTAAGAATAATAATGCAATTTTTTATTTTGGTTGAAACAGGCGCTATTGAAAAAGTGCTTACTCAAAATATTATTGCCGTAGGATATAAAAAATAATGGCAGAAAAAATATTATTTGTCGGTGATTTAAATGAGTATGGAAGGTGTTTGCAGCGTTATAAAACTCTAATTGATTTAGGGCATATTCTTGAAGGAATTTCTACTGTGCCGGTTCCTTGGAGGCCTATTACTGATTCCGGCTTGATTGAAAAAATTACTTGGAAATTTAAAATGCCGATTGATATTGCCGGCGCTAACGGAAAAATAAAAGAAGTGTTAAAGAAAATAAAATATGATGTTGTTTGGATTGAGAAAGGCAATACCATAAGGCCGGGAACATTACGTTTTATCAAAAAGAATCAACCACAGGCGAAGTTAATTTCTGTTTCAGAAGACGATATGTATGCTAAGCATAATCATTCTTTATATTATGTCTATGGATTGAAATATTATGATATTGTTTTTACAACTAAAACTTATAATTTAACAGAATTAAAATCATTGGGAGCAAAAAAAACAGAGCTTTTTTTAGACGCTTATGATGAAAAACTTCATCGTCCATATGTTCTTTCGGAAGAAGAAAAAAAGCGTTTCAGCTGCGATGTAAGTTCTATTGGAGCATTTGAAGAAGATAGGGCTATGAAAATGCTGTATTTGGCCGAGCGGGGAATTAAAATAGTGATCTGGGGCAACAGTTGGAAATCTTGGGTGGGGAAACATTCTAATCTTATTGTTAAAAACGAGCATCTTTTTAAAGAAGATTATTCAAAAGCGATAAATGCCACTAAAATTAATTTATGTTTTTTGAGAAAAATAAATAGGGACGAAGTGACAAGTAGAAGCGTGGAAATTCCGGCTTGTGGCGGGTTTATGATTGCCGAAAAAACTAAAAGGCATCTGGAGTTTTTTAAAGAAAATAAAGAAGCTGTTTTTTTTGAAACCAACGAAGAGCTTTATGATTTGATTAAAAAATATTTAGCAGATGAGCCGGCAAGAAAAAAGATTGCTGAAGCCGGGCGGCAAAGAGTAATAAAAAGCGGATATAATCACAGGGTTCAGCTTAAAAAAATGTTGTCAATCATTTAAGTCGTTGATTTATGATTTCAGAAATTAAAACTTTTTTGAGAATAGTGGCAACGGTTAAGAATTGGCCCGTTGTTTCAGTAGCTTATTTTTTCCCGAAGAAAGAGTTTTTTGGGGCGTTTAGAAATGGAAATAAAATAAGAATTCTTCCCGGAAAATGGAAAGATTTTATTAATTATGTCAATTTTTTCAGAATTTTTCCTTTTGGAATAATTGAGGGAGAAAAAGTTAAAATAAAATACGGGATAAATGATTTAATTTTTAATTGCGGGAAAATGGGGCCGTGCGTTTTAAATGAAGTTTTTGGCGTAGAAATTTATAAAAAAGCCCTAGATGAATTTGATATAAAAAATAGGGTGGTTATTGATATTGGAGCGTCATTTGGAGATACGGCTGTTTATTTTTCGTTAAATGGCGCTAAAAAAGTTTTCGCTTTTGAACCGTTTCCAAGCGCCTATAAGTTGGCGGAAGAAAATATAAAACTCAATAATTTGCAAGATAAATGCCAAGTGATAAATGCCGCTGTTGGATGGGGAAGAGGCGCGTATATAGAAGATTTAAAATTTAAATATATATTTGAGCGGGATAAAAAAGAATATTATAATAATAAGCAAGTGCCGATTATGACGCTTCAAGATATTGTGGATAAATTCGGCGTAAAAAGCGCGGTTTTAAAAATAGATTGCGAGGGTCGGGAATATGATATAATTCTTAATTCTTCCAATGAGTTATTGAGAAAATTTTGTTATATAATAATTGAATATCATTATGGGTTTGAAAATTTAAGGGATAAACTTTTGGATGCCGGATTTTCAGTTAAGTGCGGTAAATCTGCAGAATTGTACGCCGACGATAGACAAAATGGGCTTAAGCAAATGCAGGTGGGTTATCTTTATGCTCGTAATATTATTTAATTGCCAAAGTAATTTTTATAATCATGCTAAAAAATGTAATAAAATATATTCTTACTTTCCCTCAAATCTTCTTTTTATGGCTAAGGGGAATTAAAATAGATGATTATGGAAGATACGTCACCTTTTTTAGATACCTTCCTTTTGCTTGGGTAGGAAAAAATAACATTGTCAGTTTTTTTTTCTGAGGGGAAGCTAATAAGAATGTATGTCGGAAATTGGCATCCCGCTATTTTGGCTGGAATATTCGGAATGAAAGAATATAAAACTTCGTTTCCTAATGTAAGGGGAAAAGTAATCGTAGATATAGGTGCGGCCATAGGAGATACGGCGGTATATTTTGGGATGAAAGGAGCAAAAAAAATATATGGGTATGAAATTGTAAAAGAGTGTTTTGATATTTCCCAGAGAAACATTGAATTAAATAATCTAAAAGAAATATGCCATATGGAGTTGTGTGGAATAGGGGAAAACGATTCTATTGAATTAACTCATCCCGCAATTACGAGCTTTATGTCTCCTGAGAATCTTAAGACATTTAAAGGAGTTAAAACAAAAAAAATCTTAGACATTGTCAAAGAGTATGATATTAAAGACGCAATATTGAAAATTGACACCGACGGATTTGAATATGAAATTTTGGAAACTACCAATAATGAAACTCTCAGGTACTTTGAAAGGATAGTTATTGAATATCATTATGGGGTAAAAAATCTAGAGATCAAACTTCAAGAAGCGGGATTTTCAACCTTGGCTACTGACCCTCATAAAGTATATGTTCATTATCATCCCGAGGGGCTACGAAATATGGAAGTAGGATATATAATCGCTGAAAGAATAGGCGCGAGAATCTCGTGATAATACAAATAGAACAGTAAAACAGTGTTAAATTTTGATATTTTTATATAAAACTGATAAAATGTTATTAAAGATATCAAAAATGGGCTTTTGGCGGGAATAAAGTAATTTATTATGTTAAAACCTTTAAAAATCAAAGAAGATGAGAGGGGGTTATTTACTGAAATTTTTAATATGGGCGAAGCGGGAGAGGTGCTTTATGCAACCATTAATTCGGGGAAATCACGAGGTAACCATTATCACAAAGAAAAAGAAGAGTTTTTTTGTGTTTTGGAAGGTAGCGCTAAATTTAAAATGCGTAATGTTAAAACTGGAGAAAAAAAAGAGTGCGAACTTTTCGGTGACAATCTCCAAATTTTAGAAATTCTTCCATGGTGGACCCATAGTGTTGAAAATATTGGTGATACAACCATCAAATTTTTAGAATACGGCAATAGGCCTTATAATGCGGTCTCTCCCGATTCTTTTTCAGAAATAGTTTAAATTTATGAATAAAATTCCTGTGTCAATGCCTTTCCTTGGTGAAGAGGAAAAGCAATTAGTAATAGAGGCCGTGTCGGCAGGCGAAATTTCTGGCACTTTTGGAAAATTTTTGCCAAAATTTGAGAACGAATTTTCTCAATACGTGGAATGCAAATATGGCATTGTAACATCTAACGGAACAACCGCTTTGCATCTTGCGCTCGCGACTCTTGGAATAAGCGTTGGGGATGAAGTACTAGTCGCAGCCTTTACTAATATGGCGACTTTTTTTACCGTTCATTATCAGAGTGCTATCCCAATTCCTATAGATATTGAATTTGATACTTGGAATATTAATCCGTCTCTTTTAGAAGAAAAAATTACTAAATATACTAAAGCTATTATAGTTGTCCATATTTACGGTCATCCGGCTGATATGGATCAAGTTTTAGAAATTGCGAAAAAGCACAATCTTTTTGTTATTGAAGATGCGGCTGAAGCGCATGGAGCCTTGTATAGAGGAAAGAAAGTTGGTTCATTAGGAGATATTGGTTGTTTTAGCTTTTATGCTAATAAAATTATTACAACTGGTGAAGGAGGCATGATAGTTACGAATAATAATAATTTGGCTGAAAGAGCTAGATCTCTTGGGTCTTTAGCGTATGGCGGAAAAGATAATCGATTTCGCCATATTGATGTTGGTTTTAATTATCGTTTATCTAATATTCAAGCTGCTTTAGGTTGTGCTCAGCTTCAAAAAATAGAACAAATAATTAGTTTAAAAAGAGATATTGCAAATTTTTACAACGATAATTTTTTAAATATTCCGGAATTGCAATTACCAGTAGAAAAGTCTTATGCTAAAAATGTTTACTGGATGTATCATCTCGTTTTAAGAGGCAAGGCGGAAAATAAACGAAAATTAATAATGTTAGAACTTAAAGAAAGAGGCATTGAAACAAGGGAGGCTTTTGTTCCTTATAATTTACAGCCAAAAGAAATAACAAAGGGACTTGTTGAAGAAGATATTTGTCCGGTGGCTAATTATGTCAGTAAAAACGGATTTTATTTGCCAAGCGGACCAATATTAAAAAAAGAACAATTGCAATATGTTGTTAATTCTTTAAAACAGATTATTAAGAAATTATAAAAAACATATCAATTGTTTTTTAATATGTAAGATAAATTTTTTCTCCTTTGCTGTTTATATAAAATGCGTTTTCTTTATCTTTAAAATGAAAAGCGCGCGCAAATCGTGTAATATCTTTTGCATTTTGCAGATCTTGCCGTGTGTAAAGTTTTGCTTTTGAGTGATTTTGAGGGGTTGCAGTATAATCTAAAGTCGCAATGCGATGAAACCATTTTTGGAACATTTCGAAAATCACATCTTCTGATTTATTATATATGCTTTCAGCGGTGTCATTTTCGAGAATTTGAATTTTTTTAATATCAATAATTGGTCCATGATCAATTTTGGAGTCAATTTCGTGGAGTGTCACGCCAGTTTCTTTTTCTCCATTAATAATAGCCCAATTAATAGTGCCTGATCCTCTGTATTCTGGAAGCAAACCGCCATGGAAATTAAAGCATTTTTTCCGGCCGGTGATGAATTCCGCTGAAATCAATTTGTCATAAAATATAGAGAAAAAAATATCGCAGTTATCCATATCTTCCGTAAATTCGGTTTCTTTGGATAAATTATTTTTAGCCCATTCTTTACAGCGTTTTCCAATTGGCGCGTTGTTGGTAATGTAAATTTTCATATTTTTATTTTTCTTCCAAATATTTTTTCTTCAGCTTTTCATAGCTTTGGTAAAATAAAAAAGATGGACCGTCTTTATAGGGGCCGGGGATATCGTCGGATACCTCAAATCCTAGTTTTTTATACACTTCCTTGAGATAGATTCTATCTGGCGTTGCAAGGCTGAATCCTGATATAGAATAATATGGCAGATTTTTCTGAATTTTTTTAATCATTTCTTTAATTAATTCTTTAGCGTATCCCTTATTATGCTTAAATGTTTTAATATGAAGAAGTTCAATATTTTCGCCCGTGCATTTACGCCACACAATAAAACCCTTGGCGGGCCAAAATATGTAGTGTATTCTAATAAAAGGAAGGATATATTTTTTTAAAAAATAAATTTTTTTCATTTTTGACTCAATGTTTAAGAAAATGCTATACTATTTATAATTGTAATGTTTTTTATGAATAATAATAGTAGGTTAAAAAAAGCTTTAATTACCGGTATAACCGGTCAAGATGGGTCTTATTTAGCAGAATTTTTGCTAGAAAAAGGATATGAAGTGCATGGGATTGTGCGTCGTGTGAGTACTTTTAATAGGCAAAGAATTGAGCATTTAATGAAAGATACTTACACTGATATTTACAAGGAGAAAAATTTTTTTATCCATTATGGCGATTTAACGGATTCTAGTTCTCTTCATCGGATTTTGCGCGATATCAAGCCGGACGAAATATATCATTTGGGAGCGCAAAGTCATGTTGGAATAAGCTTTGATATTCCGGAATTTACAGGCAATACCACGGGGCTTTCGACGACAAGATTACTTGAGGCTATTAGGCATGATAGTTTTGAGACGCGTTTTTATCAAGCATCAAGTTCTGAAATGTTTGGTTTGGTTCAAGAGACGCCCCAAAAAGAAACAACGCCATTTTATCCAAGAAGCCCATATGGAATCGCAAAAGTGTATGCTTATTGGATGGCGGTAAATTATCGTGAAAGCTATAATTTATTTGCTTGTAATGGTATTTTATTTAATCATGAATCGCCGAGACGTGGAGAAAATTTTGTTACTCGAAAAATCACCTCGGGCCTTGTAGGAACTAAGAAGGGGAAAAAGGAAGTGTTGTATTTAGGCAATCTTAACGCTAAAAGGGACTGGGGCTACGCAAAGGACTATATTGAAGGAATGTGGCTGATGCTTCAACAAGATAAGCCAGATGATTATATTTTGGCTACCGGTGAAACGCATACAGTTAGGGAATTTATTGAAGAAACATGTCGGGTGCTTGATATTGATTTAGTTTGGAAAGGAAAAGATTTAGATGAAATAGGAATTGATCGTAAAAGCGGTAAAATAATTATTAAGATTGACCAAAAATATTTTAGGCCCGCCGAAGTTGATGTTTTAATGGGCGATTATTCAAAAGCGAAAAACAAACTTGGTTGGGAGCCGAAAGTGAAATTTAAGGATCTTGTAAAAATAATGGTCGAAGGGGAACAAAACGGAGAAGTGACGCGATAATAAAAAACTGCCGAGTAAAACTCTTTAAACTTTAAGTCTTTTTAGGTAAATAAAATTTATGCTGAACAATATTCTTCTTAGTGTTTGTATTCCCACCTATAATCGCCCAGAGAAATTCAAACGTATGATGGAAG
>JBBTRV010000004.1:49811-131709 GCA_038065035.1 Patescibacteria group bacterium
AGAACTTTGGAATTAGTTAAAAAATATCCAGAGATTGTTTTTATTTGGGTGAATTTCGGCTTCGAAAAAATTGAAAATTTGGCCATTGACAGAAAAGAAGAATTTTTCAGAGATAGGAATGATGTCTTAGAATCGACAGGCGCCAATATCGGTCTTTTGTCATCATTATTTCTGCGTCGGGAAGATGGACTTTTATTTATTTCGTTGGCAAAAAAACACATTAAAGGGTTTTCTTTTGCTTCTTTGGTGCCGGTGTTTGGAATTTTGTCTGGTAGTGGTAAATTTTATTTTTTACGCGGACCCTATATTTTGCACCTCGCAGACACAAAAATAAAGATTGAAGAAATAAAAAAACTGGCCATGAATAGAGGTGAAATAAAAAATGAGTATTTTGATTATCTTGGAGTTGATTTTTATAATATTTTGAAAGAATTTGAAGATAAATTTGGAAAGCGTTCTGTAAAAAAGACTTTAGCATCAAATTTTGCTTCTTTATGGCGCGGCATATTGGTGGGCTGGGTGGGCGGCTGGGATACGCCAAAAGGCAAGCGCTGGAGAATGTTTAAATTATATTGGAATTTTCCGGAATTTTGGCTTGCTATTCCATTTTTTTTAATGCCTCTTTGGGTAAATAAAGGATTATATAAAATTTATAAAATATTTTTCAGTTATCGTCATTTCCGCTTTGGCAAAAATAAACCCCGCTTAAGCGACGAGCAAGATTAATTAAGGATGATTTAACAATGATTAAAAAAATAAAAAATTTACTTTTTATTGAAAATCAAACAGTTCGCGCCACTATTTTTAAAAATTTTACATGGCTTTTTTTAGGAAATGCCGGCAGCCGCCTTTTTAAGTCATTAATTGTTATTTATGCCGTAAGACAGCTTGGCGCGGCGGGATACGGCGTTTTTTCTTACGTTTTAGCATTTACGAGCTTTTTTACATTTTTTAAAAATATTGGCGTGGATTATATTTTAACTCGCGAAGTGGCAAAAAAGCCGAAAGAACAGCATAATTATTTTTCAACAGCCCTAGGAATAGAAGTTATTTTATTAATTATCACCGCAGCGCTTATCATTTTTATTGCCCCGTTTTTTAGCGGAAGCGGAGTTAAATCTGCCATTATTCTTTTTCCTCTTGCGGCTTTAATTTTTATTTTCGACGATTTACGGGATCTTTTTGTGGCTTTTTTACGGGGTAAGGAAAAAATGGAATTAGAGGCGTTGGTTATTGTATCTGGAAATATCGTTTTAACATTTTTTGGTTTTGTCGCGCTATATTTTTGGTCAACACCGAAATCTTTTCTTATTGCAAATGCGGCGGCATCTTTTGCGGGATTTTTAATCGCCGCTTTTTTATTAAGGCCATTTATAAGTGGAATCGTTAAAAATTTTACAAAAAATTTAGTGGCGCCGATTTTGAAATCTGCTTGGCCGTTTGCCATTGGCGGACTTGCGGGCGCATTTTTATTTAATCTTGATATTGTAATGCTTGGTTGGTGGCGGACAACTGCGGAAATTGGCCTTTATTCGGCGGCGCAGAAAATTGTCGGCATACTTGCTATATTTTCCGGATTTGTCGCAACGGCTACTTTACCAAGCTTGTCTCGTTTTGCTCATTCTGACAAAGAGAAGATGAAGGTTGTTTTAAATGGTGCTTTAAAGGTAATTTTTGTTATTGCAATTCCTTCAATTATTGGCGGGTTTATTCTTAAAGATTCGTTAATGGGTTTTATTTTTGGGTTAAGTTATGTGCCGGCTGCTAATGCCTTTGCAATTCTTCTTTTCTCTATTTTGGCTATTCATTCATTGCCAATTTTAACTAATGCGCTGTTTGCTTTTGATAAACAGATAAAAATGATAAGATACGCCCTTGTTTCCTCATTATCCAATTTAACGCTGAATTTTTTATTAATTCCTAAATATGGAATAGAGGGAGCGGCAACAGCTACTACGATCTCATTTTTTATTTATATTATTTTACTTTGGCGTGAAACAAAAAAGTTACACGAATTCAATATCGTATCAGAGTTATTAAAACCGACTACTGCCGCTCTGATAATGGGATTTTTCGCATATTTTTTAAAAGTTTTGGGAGTCCATGTTTTGGCAAATATTATAATTTCCGGAGTATTTTATTTTTTATGTATTTATTTTTTAAAAGAAAAGATTTTGGAAGAAATTTTTGTAGTGTTTAGAAATAAATAAAAGCACTTCATTATTTGAGAATATGAAATAGAATAAATATATGGAAAAAAATAGTATTAGAGAAATTATCGTATGTAATAATTGTCGAGGGGATCTTCTCTGGGATAATGGGTTTGTTTTATGTATTGAATGTGGTAGTAAATTTTTTATTAAAGATGGAGTTATCCAGTTTTTAAAAAAGAAGAATGAATTTTATGAAGGTGTATACATTCGTCAAATAAAATATATTCCTCAGAAAAATTTTTTAAAAAATTGGTTTTTTTTTAATCTTGTTCAATCCGGCGTATTGGGTGAAATAAGAAAAGTACTTTGCCCAGGCGGTAAAGCTTTGGATATCGGCTGTGGCGGGGGAATAAAATGGCTTGGAATTTATGCGGAAACCATAGGTATGGATTTTTCTCAGAAGTCACTAGTGGAAGCAAAAAAGTGTTATTCAGAAGTAGTGAGGGGAAATATCCAAAAAATGCCATTTCATAGCGCTTCGCTTAATTTGGTTTATGGCAGTTATATTTTTGAACACTTATCGGCGGAACAAAAAGATATTTTTTTGTCGGAAGTTTTGAGAGTCCTTAAGCCAGGTGGCGCATGCGTATTGCAGTTTGATACGTTATCTGACAATTGGATCACTCGATTTGCATTGCGAGATCAAGAGGCTTATAAAAAAGGATTTATAGATATAGATGGGCATATAGGACTTGAGCCACTTTCTGTTGGGATAAAAAGAATAGAACAATCAGGCATGGATATAACCAGAGTTGTTAAATTTGGGACAACTTTTTTGCAATATCAAGCGACATATAATTGGCTAAATATTTCTTATGGAGATGAGTATGTGTGGATTAAATATCTTTCTATGTTTGTAAATTGGATTTTAAATAAGCGTATCGGGATAGCGTTTGAATTTTTCGTTACAGCGGTAGATATGCTAATAAACCCATTTTCAAAAATAGATTTAGCAACTCGTGCCATCGTTGTTGCCGTAAAGCCGAAACGGGTTTAATCTTAATAAGCTATAGATTGTATATTATTTATAGAATATTCCAATGTATAAACTGCTTATTTCAATATGTATCCCTAGTTATGACAGGCCACAGACTTTACATCGATTGTTAAAATCGGTGGATGTTGACGATGTTGATAATTTAGAAATTGTAATTTGTGAAGATTTTAGCCCCAAAAGAGAAGAGATAAGAAAAATAGTGGAAAAATTTAAAAAAGATTCAAAATACGCGGTGAATTATATTGAAAATAAAGAAAATTTAGGATATGACAGAAATCTTAAAGAATTAATAAAAAATGCAAAAGGCGAATGGATTATTTTCATGGGCGATGATGATATTTTTATTCCATGCGCGTTAAATAAATTCATTTTATTTTTAAAAGAGCATAATAATTTAGGATATGTATTGCGGGCGCATGATACGGTTCATGAGAATGGCCAGATTGAAAAATTCCGGTATTACGCTAGCAATAAATTTTTCGAGCCGGGCGCGGAAACGTTTGCTGAAATTTTGCGTAAAAGCGTTTTTATATCAGGTTTTACGATTAAAAGAGATTTAGTATTGCCCTATTTGGCGGTTGACGATTTTGACGCTACAGCGCTTTTTCAGATTTATCTTTTAGGAGAGGTGATTATGAAAAACAAATCCGCTTATTTTGACGAACCATTGACGCAAGAAATGGAAAAAAGAGATTATCGCAAGGATGAAAAACATTTTGACCGTAAAATCAAGAAATTTATTCCCAGGCAAATCACTTTGGACGTTTCTATTTCTTTTTTAAGCGGGTATGCTAAAATTACGGAATTTATTGATAAAAAATACGGAGTAAATAGCACTGACCTATTTAAAAAAGACATGTCCAAATATTTTTACCCGAGTTTGTCCGTGCATCGGGACAAAGGATTGAAAACGTTTATGCGATACGTGAAAATGGTAAATAAGCTGGGCTATAACATAACGATTTATTATTATTTGTATATTATTTTTCTTGTTGTTTTCGGCAGAAAAATTTGCGATTACGCTATTACGATGATTAAAAAAATATTAGGCAGAACTCCAAGATTATGAAAACGGAAAGTTTTTTAATGCGCTTTTTTAAAAGAAATGGTCTTGATTCAATTGCTTGGTCATTAAGAAGAATTTATTGTCCAGTTAAGAAAACTGATTTAGTTCTTGAAGTTGGCAGCGGCGGCAATCCTTATTTTAGGGCCAATATCCTTTGCGACGCTTATTTTGAAACTCAAGAGAGATTTTTTGTTCCTTTAATTTATGACAGGCCGACAATAATCGCGTCCGCTGAAAATTTGCCTTTTAAGAATGACGCGTTTGATTTCGTGATTGCCTCGCATGTTTTAGAACATTCAACAAACCCTAAAAAATTTTTAGAGGAGATACAAAGAGTGGGGAAGGCCGGCTATATAGAAGTACCTGATGCTTTTATGGAAAGATTAACGCATTATACTTTTCATAGGACTGAGATAACCGAAAGAAATGGAGAACTATTAATTAGAAAAAAGAAAAATTTTATTCAAGATAAAGAATTAGTCGAACTTTTTGATTATAAGGCCAGTAGGGTTTTCCCCGAGCTAATTTCTAGGCACCCTTTTCATTTTCATGTTAGATATTATTGGAGAAAGGATGAAGGAGGAATAAGATTTGGGATGATTAATCCCGAATATAAATTTGATTGGGATTTTCCGGTCACTAATAAAAATGTGGTTAAAAACAAATTCAATTTAAATAATTTTTTAAAGAAACAAATTCTTTTGCTTTTACGAATATTATTTTCTCAAAATAAGAGAAATAAAGACATAAATATAATTAAATTAATGATGTGTAATAAATGTAAAGAGAATAATAGTATTGAATTAAATAAAGAGAAAGCGAGTGTTAATTGTAGGATTTGCGGAGAAAAATATGTTGTTTATGGAATAAAAAATAATTCATGGAACATAATGCTTCAATTTTAGATATAGGGTATTTTCTTGGGGAATATGGGAAAAATAAAAGCTTAAAATTGCTGGATATAGGATGCTTGGATGGGAAAAAAGTGTTAAAATTTCTTGCTAAAGAAGAATTTAAGGAAATTGCTTATGTGGGGTTGGATTCTGTTTATTGGGACGAAAATGTTAGCAAAAAACCCGTTTCTTCGGAATGGAAAATTTTTACATATGGAGATGCTTGTAATTTGCCTTTTCCAGACAAAAAATTTGACCTCATAGTTCTTTCACATGTTTTTGAGCATATTCAAGATAGCGAAAGACTTTGTTTTGAAATTAATCGTGTTATAAAAAGGAAGGGAAAAATTCTTGTAATTGTGCCGCTTGAAAAAGGAGGCATTATCGGCTTTATAAATCGCAACCGGAATTTGTGGAAATATATAAGAATTATTTTAAATAATTTAAGAATTTTCCCTTATCATGTAATTTCTCCTCATGTTAATTTTAAATCACACGAAGAATATAAAAAATTTTTTGCGAAGAAATTTAATGTTATTGAAAGTTATACAAGAGGAAGTTTTTGGATGTTATTTATTTTGGTTTTACATGAAAATCTCATGGGGTTCGGACGGCAAAAAATAAATTTATTAGAATTAATCAAAAATTGTTTTCCACGATTTTTCCGTAATACTTATAAAAAAAATATATATTTTAAAATAAACGCTGTTTTTGTTTTAGAGCCAAAATAAATCAATGAAAACATTTTCTAAATTTTTAAATAAAATAAATTTTTCCGGTTTTGACTTTTTCTCTCTCGGGAACTCCGCTATTCTTTATTATTTCTTAATTTTTTATTTAAAGCCGATTTCGGAGTTTTTGGGCATTTCCGAAGATTTAATTGATAATAAATTTGTTCATTATAAAATTATTTTTTATATAACTATTGGTTTTATTTTTTTAATTATCGGCTATTTTAGTCAAATTCATTCCATTATTTTAAGAAAATCTTCAAATTTTTTGAAGCAGAAATGGGATTTTAACAAGGCGCTTTGGATATTTGCCGGCGTTTTTATTTTAAGTTTAATTGTAAAGGCAATAAGAATTTTTGGCGGCGGATATTCTCACTTGTATCAAAACCCGCTTTTTATTAAAAATCATTTTTATAATTTAGTTGGCTTGCTGGATTGGCTGGCTTATATTGCTTTAATTATTGCTTTCGCTAGTTATTTTTCTCTTAGAAAAGATAATGATGAGCGATATAAAATTTGGCGCTTTATCGCTTGGGGAACTCTTATTATTGAAATAATTTATGCGTTGCCTTCTTGCAGTAGGATGCCGGTTATTATACCGATATTGCTTTATTTGATTATTCGATGGCATATTTTTGAAAAAAAATATCTGAAAACTGTAACAATTTTATTCTTTTCTATTCTTTTCTTATTTCCTTTTGGGAGTATTTGCCGTCTTCCCGCTTATACTGATTTAACTCATAAGCAAGTTATTCAACTTACTATTGGCAATAATATTATCTCTGGCGAAAATAAACAAACTATCACCTCCACTATTTATTATGCCGGCAATTTTGTGATTAAGAGTTTTTTCTTAAGGATAGATCAGTCAGCTATTTTTTCTGGAGTTATTAAATATTATCAATCTTTTTCGCATGGAGCGACATTTCGCGAGCTTTTATTTGTTTTTGGACCGCCTAGATTTTTATGGAATAATAAGCCTCCTAGTATGAACGTCGACGGAAACTCATTTGGCCATAAAATACATATTTTATCTGATAACGATTTTAAAACTAGTGTAGGTCCTACGGTATTAGGCGATTGGTATATTAATTTTGGATTAGTCGGGATTATTTTTGGGATGTTTTTTATGGGCGCGCTTTTTCGTTTAATTTATGAATATTTAATTAAAATGACCGAAGTTTCGCTTTCGGGAGTTATGATTTATAGCGTTTTATGGATTCAGATTATTAAAGGCATGGAAGACTGGATTGCGCCAGTTTACGTAGGTATTATTAGAATAACAGTTATTTTGATAATTATTCACTTTTTATTAATAAAAAAAACTAAATGAAAATTCTTCACATAGTCCCGACTTATTTTCCGGCTCATCGCCAAGGCGGGCCGATTAAAAGCGTTCACGAATTAAATAAGGGATTGGTTAAATTGGGAACTGATATAACCGTTTATACAACAAATATGGACGCGTCCGGATTTTTAAATGTTCCGCTTAATCAGGAAGTTAATGTCGATGGTGTAAAAGTTTTTTATTTTCCAATTACATTTAGATTATGGCAATATTCTTTTGCTATGAAAAAAGCACTGGCGAAAAATGTTGAAAATTTTGATTTAATACATATTACATCTGTTTTCCTTGCGGTTTCAACATTGGGAACTTATTATGCTAAAAGATTTAATAAGCCTTATGTTATTTCTCCGCGAGGCAGTTTTATGTTAGAGCCGCTTAAATTTAGCTTTCTAAGGAAGAAAATTTATATAAATTTAATTGAAAAAATAAATTTAGCCGGCGCTGATGCGATTCATTTTACCGTTGAAAAAGAAAAAGAAGATTATTTGAAATTAAGATTACCTTTAAAGAAAGCTATGATTATTCCTAATAGCATAGATGTTGGCGATAAAAAGAAAATTGTTTCGGGGAGTTTTAGAAAAAAGTTTAAAATTTCTGACAGCGCAAAAATTGTGCTTTTTATGGGGCGACTGCATAAAATAAAGGGTTTAGATATTTTGATTTCGGCTTTTAGCGAGATAGTTAAAAAAGAGCCGAACTTGGTTTTGGTTTTAGCCGGACCGGACGACGAAGGGTACGGAAAAAATCTCAAATCTCAAATCTTAAATCTTAAAATTGACGATAAAGTTTTATTTACTGGAATGTTGATAGGAGACGATAAAATCGCGGCTTATCGCGAAAGTGATGTTTTTGTTTTGCCGTCTTATTCGGAAAATTTCGGAATGTCGGTAGTGGAGGCAATGGCAATAGGTTTGCCCGTTGTGATTACAAAAGGCGTCGGAATTTCTCCTAATGTTGAGCGCGTCGGCGCCGGAATTGTGATCAAAAAAGACGAGAAGCAATTAACAGCAGCGATTTTGAAGATTTTAAATAATTCGGAATTAGCAAAAAAAATGGGCGGAAACGGCAGAAAATTAGTTGAAACCGAATTTTCCAGCGATAAAGTGGCTAAAAAATTTATTAAAGAATATAATGAGATGATCGCCAATTATGAAAGCCCCAATTAGCGTCATTATTTTAACTTATAACGAAGAAATTCATATTGAGCGGTTGTTAAAAAATATCGCTGATTTTGCGGATGAAATTTTTATTGTTGATTCTTATTCAACAGATAAAACTTTAGAAATAGCTAAAAAATATGGTGTAAAAATTATTCAACATGAATTTGAAAATCAAGCTCAGCAATTTAACTGGGCTTTGGATAATTTAGAAATCAAAAACGAGTGGATTTTGCGACTTGATGCCGACGAGTATTTGACTCCCGAACTGAAAAAAGAGATTAAAGAAAATTTTTCTGCTACGGTTAATGGTTATTATATGAAGCGTCGAGTTTATTTTATGGGGCGGTGGATAAAACATGGCGGTTATTATCCGACTTGGATTTTGAGATTATTCAGAAAAGGCAAGGCGCGTTCCGAACAAAGAAAAATTGATGAACATATAGTTTTATTGGAGGGTAAGACTGGGAGATTTAAAAATGATTTTGCTGACGAAAATAAAAAAGATCTAACTTTTTGGATTGAAAAACATAATAATTATTCTTCCAAGGAAGCAACTGATGTTTTGATTGGGAATTATGGAAGGGGTTGTAAAAAATATTATTATCGCTTGCCGATCTTTTTCCGCGTATGTGTTTATTTTTGTTATCGCTATTTTATAAGATTAGGATTTTTAGACGGCAAAGAAGGTTTAATTTTTCATTTTTTGCAGGGATTTTGGTATCGTTTTCTAGTTGATGCGAAAATTTATGAAAAGCGAAAGATTAATAAAAACACTTAAAATTTCCACAAAAAATTGACTATTTATTGATTATTTTGTTTAATTATAAAGATATGGAACAAAATTATAAACAGCAATTGAAAGGTAAAACCATCTTAATAACCGGCGGCACTGGTTCTTTTGGCAACGCCATGGTGGATAAGCTTTTGGCGTTAAATGTTAAAAAAGTCATTGTTTTCAGCCGCGACGAAAAAAAGCAGTTTGATATGGGTAATAAATATAATAGTGATAAGCTTAAATTCATTACTGGCGATGTCAGGGACCGCGATGAAGTTTCTCATGCCATGAACGGCGTTGACTATGTCTTTCACGCCGCCGCTTTAAAGCAAGTGCCAAACTGCGAATTTTTCCCTTGGGAAGCGATTAAAACTAATACGCTCGGCGCGCATAATGTCATCGATATGGCAATTAAAAGCGAAGTGAAGCGGGTGGTTATTTTAAGCACTGATAAAGCGGTTTATCCTATTAACGTGATGGGAATGACCAAAGCTTTAATGGAAAGGATTATGATTGCTATTTCGCGGGAAAAAAGAGGAAAAACTATTTTATGCGGCACTCGCTATGGCAATGTAATGCATACCCGCGGTTCGGTTATTCCGTTTTTTATTGATTTAATGAAGATTAATGAGCCTTTAAAAATTACCGATAAAAATATGACGCGTTTTATGATGCCCTTGAACCAATCAGTTGATTTAGTGCTTTATGCATTGACGAATGGCCGACCGGGCGAAATTTATGTTCGCAAATCGCCGGCTGCTGCTATCGGTGATTTAGCTAAAGCGATGGCAGAGCTTTTTAATTATAAAAAAGGAATTAAAGAAGTGGGTGTCCGGCCGGGTGAGAAATTGCACGAAACTTTGATTTCCAGCGAAGAATCAGTCAGGACGATTGATTGCGGTGATTATTATAAAATAATGCCGGAGGTTCCCGGTATGGATTATCGGGAGTATTATTTGGGTGAAGAATATCCTTCTAGTGGTTTGTCGAATGAAGGTTATACTTCTGCCAATACAAAAAGACTTTCAGTTGAAGAAATAAAAAAACTTTTGCTTTCATTAGATGAAATTAAGCAAGAACTTAAAAATTGGAATAACCGGTAGTCAAGGATTTATCGGCGGTCATATTGCAGTGGTTTTGAAAAATCAAGGCGTAAAATTGTCTTTTTTTGATTTGCCAAAGAATGATTTGTTGAAGCCGGGAAAGAATCTTGAAAATTTTATTAAGGATAAAGATGCGATATTTCATACTGCGGCTGTAAATCGCGGAACTGACACCGAAATAATTGTCGGTAGCGTTGTTTCAACTTATAATTTAATTTCAGCGATTGAAAAATTAAAAAAGAGGCCGAAATTGATATTTTTATCTTCGATTCAGGCCGAAACAGAAACTTTGTATGGCAAAAGCAAGCGATTAGCTGAAATAATGCTTGAAGATTTTTCTAAAAAAAATAAAATTCCAGTTGTCATTTTTAGATTAACAAATGTTTTTGGAGAAGGCTGTAAACCATTTTATAATTCCGTTGTCGCTACATTTTGTTATCAAGCGGCAAACGGCAAAGAATTAACCGTTAATCCGGAAAGCAGAAACAAAAAAATAAACCTTATTTACGTGAAAAACGTGGCTAGTGAAATAGTAAAAGAAATAAGTTGCCGGCGAAATAATAATTTTTACCTAAAAAATATTAATTCAAAAAACGAAATTTCAATTGGCGATTTGGCAAAATTGATTCAATCATTTAAAAATCAGCAAAAATTAAAATCCCTACTTGCTGGTAAGCAAGGAAAATTTTATAAAGATTTATATAAAACATATTTATCATATGTTGAAAAATAAAAAATTAGAAATCAAAAGCGATGAAAGGGGAAGTTTCATTGAGGTCTTTAAAATTCCTGAGTTTGGGCAAGTTTCTTATTCCACAACAAAGCCGGGCGTTATAAGAGGAAATCATTATCACACAAGAAAAAAAGAAATTTTTTGCGTAATAGAAGGCGAGGCGAAAATCCGCCAAAGAAACCGCGAAATCAATGAAATTGAAGAAAAAATCGTTTCTGGCGCGCTTCCGGAACTGGTTGAAATGAAATTAAATTGGACACATAATATACAAAATATAGGAAACAATGAAATGAAGCTTTTAATTTGGATAAGTGAAGTTTTTGATCAAAATAATCCAGATACTTTTTATGAAGAAGTCTAATGCTAATAAGCTTAAAATAATGACGATTTTTGGCACTCGGCCGGAAATTATTCGGCTTAGCCGAGTTTTTGCCAAACTTGACCAATATGTCAATCACATTATGGTTCACACGGGCCAAAGCTATGATTATGAAATGAATCAGGTTTTTTTTGAGAATTTAAAAGTCCGTAAACCCGATTATTTCTTGGAAGTAAAATCAGAAACTTTGGGCGGCCAGATTGCTAAAATTATAGAGAAAAGCGAAGAAGTTTTAAAAAAGGAAATGCCGGACGCGGTTTTGATTTTAGGGGATACCAACAGCGCGCTTGCCGCGATAATCGCTAAAAGAATGAAAATCCCGATATTTCATATGGAGGCGGGTAATCGTTCTTTTGACGAGAACCTTCCCGAGGAAATTAATCGTAGGATTGTTGACCATATCAGCGATATAAATTTATCATACAGCGAGAATGCCCGGCTTTATTTAATGAGAGAAGGAGTTCATCCGGGAACGATTTTTGTGACTGGTTCGCCGATGGCGGAAGTATGGGAAACTTATCGCGATGATATTAAAAAATCCCAAATTTTAAAAGAAATGAACCTTGAAAAAGGAAAATATTTTGTTGCGAGCATTCACCGCGAAGAAAATGTAGACAGCAAAGAAGCTTTAATGAAACTAATTGATTCATTAAACGCCGTTGCTGAAACATATAAGATGCCGATTATTATGAGCACTCATCCGCGCACAAAAAACAGATTGGAAGAATATAATTTAAAAGCCAATAAATTAATTAATTTCCATAAACCTTTGGGTTATTTTGATTATAATAATCTCCAGTTAAACGCTTTTTGTGTTTTGTCTGATAGTGGAACGATTTTAGAAGAATCATCAATTATGGGATTTCCCGCTATACAAACGAGAGTTAGTTCAGAACGTCCCGAGGGTTTTGATGAGGGAGTTTTAATTTTATCGGGACTTGATAAGGATATAATTTTACAGGCAGTTGATATCACGACTAAGCAAGCCGCGGACGGAGAGAAATTCAATATTCCGCGAAATTACCGCGACACTAATGTTTCTAGCAAAGTTTTGCGGTTAATTGTTGGCTTAACTAAAATCATTCAAGGCAAAAGAGGATATAAAAAATGAAAAATATCTTAATTGTGGCTGATGTTTATCCGCCGGAAGTTTCTTCAGCCGCTCATTTGATGCAAGAGCTTGCCGAAGGCTTGAAAAAACACGGGCATAATATTTGGGTCGCCACTTCTTATCCAAAGCATTATTTGCCCAGAGAGTTTCAAGGAAAAGTTTTTGATGAATTTCGCGAAGAAAACGGCGTAAAAATTATCAGAATTAAAACTTTGCCGCTTCACAAGGTTAATTTTATAATTCGCGGGATTTCTCAATTAATTCTGCCACATTTGTTTTTCTGGAAAATTAAACAATATACAGATAGTTTAGATGGAGTGATAATTTATAGTCCTCCATTGCCCCTGTCTTTAATCGGCGGAATGATAAAAAAGAAATACGGCGCCAAATTTATTTTAAATCTTCAGGATATTTTTCCGCAAAATGCAATTGATTTGGGCGTTTTGAAAGGTTGGAAATATAAACCGGCGATTTGGCTTTTTGAATGGATTGAAAAGAAAGTTTATAAAACAGCTGATAAAATAACTTTTCATTCTGAAGGCGGCAGGCAATTTTTAATTGAAAAAAAAGGTGTTCCGGCTGAAAAAATAATTACATTGCCGAATTGGATTGATTTTGCTTTTTATCAAAACCTAACTAAAGATATTTCTTTTAGGAGAGAATGGAGGTTGGAGAGAAAATTTATAATTCTTTTTGCTGGCATTATGGGGCCGGCACAGGGAATGGAATTTATAATAGAAGTTGCCAAAGAGATATCTGATATAAAAGACATTGTTTTTTTACTTGTTGGCGACGGTATGGAAAAAGGGAAAATTGAAAAATTAATCAAAGAATATAATTTAAAAAACATAATTATAAAACCCTTTGTCTCAAAAGAAGAATATCCGTATTTAGCTAAAGACGCCGATGTTGGAGTAGTTTGTTTAAGTAGAAATAACAAAACGCCTTTTGTACCGGGAAAATTTTTGGGATATATGGCGGCTGCTAAGCCAGTATTGGCTTTTTTAAATAAAGAAAGCGACGGTTTTGCCTTGATTGAAAAAGCTAAATGCGGTTATGCCGCAACGTCTGAAGACGTCAGTTTGGCAGCTGAATTAGTCAAACAAGTTTATAGTCAAAAGAATAAATTAAAGGAAATTGGCGATAATGGTTTTCAATATGTTAATGAAAATTTGACCTTGGATGTTATTCTAAAAAAAATCGAAGAATTGATTTTTTAATGATTATTATTTTACAGCTTCATTTTCGCGAATAAATCTTTAATTTCATTTATTGTATCTTCTTTTAAGGTATAAAGTATTCCAAAATAAATTCCCGAGGAGATAATTATATTAATAATTACATTTAATCCGAAATAATTAAGGATATAACTGAAAAAGCCCATAATAATCGCGCTGGCGATTATTTTTTTTAGATAACGCAAAGTATGAAAATTACTAAGTTTTTTTATTTTGAACCAGACTGGCGTGAAATATATGAATTGAGAAATTAATGTAGCGATTGCCGCGCCGCTGATGCCGTATTTAGGAATAAGTAAGACATTGAAAATTACATTACTTAAAGAACCAACTATTACATAGCTGACTAGTTTTTTTTGTTGGTTATGCGCCATTATTAAATTGCCCAAAACAGCGCCCGGAAATTGAATAAGCAATGACGCGATTAATATTTTGAAGGATGCGGCTGCCGGCAAATAAGTCCCCTCAAAAACAAATTTTATAAGAGGGCTGCTTAAAATAATCCCGCCGATTGCCAAGGGAATAGCGATAAGATACAGAATAACTATTAATTTTTCATTAAGATTGCGCGCTCGATCTAATTCGCCTTGTTTTATGAACTGCGTCATTGCCGGAAAAGCCGCGCTGGCGATAATCGCCGGCATAGTATAAAATATTTGAACAATTCGCTGGCTGGCTGAATAATAGCCGATTTCCTCAGCGTTACGCCACCAGCCGAGCATCACGATGTCAATATTAAGCATAAAAATGCCGAATAATCCGGTAAAAGCAAATGGCCAGCAATCATGGAAAAACTGGAGGGCTATTTTTTTATCAAAATTTTTAAATATTCCCTTAACAATATTTTTAACAAAATAAAAAGCGACAGTGCTTAAGATGGCAACGCTGGTAATATATGCAAACAGCAAGGCGCCGGCAGTTTGATAAAATCTTAAAATAATAAAGCCGGTTAAAGCGATTGCCACATTTATTATGACGGTTAAAAACGCTTCTCGTTCCATTTTTTCAATTCCTCGGAAGTAATGGAATACAAAATCTCTAAAATTATCAAAAATAACGAGTAAGGCTATAAAAGGTATTAAAGCAGCAGCTTCTTTAATATTTGAAAATTTCGGAGCGACGAAAATAATCAAAACGGCGGTAGTCGCCAATAATAAGTTTTTTATCCAAAAAGCGTTGATGAAATATATTGCTTTTTTTTCAGGATGACCGGCTATCTCGCGCGTCATCAAAGGGCTTACGCCCAAATCGGCAAAAATCGTGAAAAACCCGGCGAGTCCTAAAGCGTAAGAAAAAATTCCGTATTCCGCGGCGCCCAAAACGCGAGCGGCGTAAATTATAATTGTCGCTCTGATTAAACGACTTCCAACCTGGCTTACGCTTAGCCAAAAAGTGTTTTTAATAATTGTTTGGCGGGTGCTTTTATTTTGAAAAAGCAATTCTTTTAGTCTGTTTATCATTATTTTAATTATTGGTGAGAAATGAAAAAATATCTGATTGTTTTAAGCACAATCAGAAAATCCAAAAGCAGAGAGCGGTTTTTAATGTAATAAACATCATATTGGAGTTTTTTATAAGCTTCTTCAAGCGAGGCGCTGGGTTTGTAATTTAATTGCGCCCAGCCGGTTAAGCCAGGTTTTATAATATGGCGGATTTCGTAATAAGGCAGTTTTTTATACATTTGAACGAGCTCTGAGCGTTCCGGCCGCGGCCCGATAAAGGAAATATTGCCTTTTAAAATATTAACAAGTTGAGGCAGTTCGTCTAAATGGGTATAGCGGATGATTTTTCCGATAAAAGTAAGGCGGCTATCATTTTTTTCAGTCCAAAGAGAACCATTATGATTTATTATCATTGTCCTGAATTTATAAAGAACAAAAGGCATTTCTCCTTTCCCAATTCTTTCCTGCTTAAAAATAATAGGCCCTTCGGAAGTTAATTTTATGATTATGGAAATTAATATCATTAAAGGTGAAAATAAAATCAACAATAGCAAAGACATTAAAAAATCTATTGATTTTTTCGCGGCATCATAAATTTTCCTGCCAGCCACGATGCTTTCGATGAACCAGCTTTCTTCAAGTTCATCAAGTGGTACTTTGTTAAAAAGCGTTTCAAAGAAAAGCGAAGAATCAATAATTTGAATATCTAAAGGCAAAAGCCGATAAATTAATTTTGAACCAAGTGGATTGCTTTTTATTTTGTCATCTATCACCAAGGAATAGATTTTTTTGCTGGTAATGGAAGAAACAATATCGGAAAAATTTTTATCACTTAATCCTTCCTGAATGAGCGATTTGATGGCATAACCGATTTGAGGATTGTTTTTTAAGTATTCGGCGATTGAATTAATGCTTGTTGAATTGCCAATAAGCATTATCTGTTTTTTTAATCCGCCAGAAATAAATAAACTGGTTAAAATCAATCGCCAAAAGTAATCAACTGCTCCATAAACAGCGCCGAATATTAACAAATTGGTTTTTGGCGTAAGTTTGAAAAAATCGCTAAAAATATAAAGAAGAATTATAGAAATAGCGATATTAATGGCAATCGCTAAAATAAAAGCTTGGATAGTTGCTATATTATGTTTATAAAACTTATCGTCATACAAATTAGACAAATAAAAAATTAAAAACCAGACGATAAAAAGAAAGGAAAATGGTTTAATGTGAACTAATAAAGAAGGATAGAAATTAGATTGGCCATAGCGGATTAGAAGCGTTAAAACAAGGGCGCCGTATAGAATGGCTATATCGCCGATTAAGAAAACCGCGGTTTTTGCCTTTTGAGCAATCATAAATATTTAATTGATATAATATCACATAATTTGCTATTGACAAAGTCTTTTTTACTTGGTAAGCTTTAAAAAGTTTAGTGTGGTCTAAATGAATCATTTCGAATAAGCCTTAATAAAAATTTAGGTCGAAGCGAATAACCATTTTGCCAATCGCTAAATAATTAAAAAGGGACGATAAAATTAACAGATGACTAATAACTGATGACTAACAGCTAACAGCAGTAAAAAAGTTGTAAGTTGTAGGTTGTTTGTTGTAAGTTAAATAGTGTAGGCAAAATGGCTTATTCAGATCAAGGACAAGGCAATTTTAACCGCAAGATGTATTCTGGCAATTGGCAGTGTTCTAAGTGTCAAGCGCCGATAAATGAACTTCCGTTCGAACCAGATCCATCAAGGCTTGACCAATTGCTTTGCCGTGATTGCCACCGCGAAAGAAGGAAAACTTTCGATAGGTTTCCGAGACGGTAGGCATAAAAAATTCCCCCGATAAAATCGGGGGAATTTTTGTTGAGATTTTTTGATATTTATTTATAATTATAATATAAAGGTCGTCTTTATTAATAGTTAATTATAATTACGAAATAATAAAATATATGAAGTGGTTAAACTGGGTTGTTCTTTTTTTGGGATTATGGATATTGGTTTCTCCATGGACATTGAATTTTTCAGCTTATGGCAATATAGTTATCTGGAATAGCGTGATAAGCGGAGCATTAGTTATTATTTTCGCTTTGTGGCAGCTGTTTGGCGGCGATTCTTCAAGGCCGACAACGCCGCAGTAAAAAATTATGGTCAAAATTTACACAACAACAACTTGCCCTTACTGCGTAATGGCAAAAGATTATTTTAAGGAAAAAGGCGTAGGTTATGAAGAATATAATGTTGCCGAAGACAGGAACGCTTACGAAGAAATGCTTAAAAAATCCAATCAGATGGGTGTGCCAGTAATTGATATTAACGATGTGATTATAGTTGGTTTCAATAGGACGGAAATAGACAAGGCATTGCAAAAATAATATGTATGATTTAATTATTATCGGCGCGGGACCGGCGGGCATTGCCGCCGGCATTTACGCGGCGCGTAAGAAATTAAAAACTTTAATAATTAGCGCCGATATTGGCGGCCAGCCGGTAATTGCTTCAAAAATAAATAATTTTATCGGTTTTAAATCTTTAAGCGGCGTTGAATTGAAAAAAGCGCTTGAAGAACATTTGCGTTCTTATGAAGGAATTGAATTAAAAGAAGGGCAAAAAGTTTCTAAAATAGAAAAAAATGGCGAGCGGTTTTCAATTACGGCTGAAAACGAAGAAATTTTTGAGACAAAAACCGTTTTGCTAGCCATGGGCAGCAGACCAAGAAAATTAAACGTTCCCGGCGAGTCAAAATTTGAAGGCAGGGGTGTTTTTTATTGTTCAATTTGCGACGCGCCGCTGATGAAAAATAAAATTGCGGCTGTTGTCGGAGGTGGAAACTCCGGATTTTACGCTGTGCTTGATTTAATTTCTTACGCGTCAAAAATTTATGTTTTGGAATATTCTGATTCATTTAAAGCCGATCCTATTTATATAGATAAAGCCAAAGAATCCGGTAGGGTGGAATTCATCACAATGGCCGCGGCGCAGGAAATTACTGGCGATGGTTTTGTTAAAAACCTTAAATACCAGAAACGCGATACCGGAGAAAATAAAGAAATTGATTTAGACGGCGTTTTCGTGGCCGTTGGTTATCAGCCGAATAATCCCTTGGTAAAAGATTTGGTTAAAATAAACAACAATGGCAGAGTGATTATTAACCATCAAACTCAGGAAACTTCTATTCCGGGAATTTGGGCTGCCGGCGATGTAACCGATGTTTTATATAATCAGATTAATATTGCCATTGGCGATGCCATCACTGCCGTTTTAAATATCTACGATTATTTAAATGAGAGATGAATACAAGTTATATTATTTTAGTAGCGGTATTTTTAGGAATAATAAGTCTTTTAAGTTTTAGTATTCATAGTGGAATTATTGAAATAAAAAAGCCGCAGAATTTTTTAGGATTGGTAGGCGTTGATAATTCTGATGACTTTAAATTTGTCGGCAGCGTTGATCTGGAAGTTAATCTGCGAAACAGTTCTTCAACTCAAGACAACAACTATCTTGAGAATAATAATAAGAAAGCAATAAGCGCGCCTGTAAAAACAAAAAAAGAAAAAGAGCCGAGCCAAACTATTGTGAAAGTGATAAGCGGAGCGGCTTTAAATCAGAAAAACGATGCTTCGTTGTTTTCGTCAATTGTTTCCGCAACAACATCAGTTGCATCCTCAACTGCGTCCTCAACGATTGCCGCGATTTTGCCGATTGAGGCGCCGGCTCAAATTCAGAATAAAATTTCTGAGCAAATTTCTGAAAAAATTTTAGAGCAAATTCCGGCAAAAATATTCGAAGAAATTCCAAAAGAAATTCCGGCGCAATCTACTGAGCAAGCTCCAGCGCTAATATTAGAACAGGTTCAAGAGTATATTATCGGCAATATTTTAATCAGCGAAATTATGGCTGGCGCTGACGGTAATTCCAGCTATGAATTTATTGAACTTTTTAATTCAACGGCAAGCTCTGTTGATTTAACCGGCTGGTCTATAAAAAAGAAAAGTTCCAGCGGCAGCGAATCAACGCTTGTGTCAAGCAGCCGTTTTGAAAATAAAATAATTCCGCCGAATAAATATTTTTTATTGGCTAATGAGGGCGGCTATGATGGTCAAATTTCAGCTGATGTTTTTTGGCCGAAATCTTATACGCTGGCGTATGCCAGCAATGCTATCATTATTTATAATTCCAATAATGAGCTTGTTGAAGAAGTTAGCTGGACTGAAATTTCCAAAGGCCAAAGCATTGAAAGGGAATATTTTAACAATAATCAATTTAAAACTCAATCAAATCCTAATCCTCAAAATTCCAGCTTGTAGGTATTAGATTTTTTTAATATACTTAATTAATATGGTTGACCAAAAACTCATTGATTATATAAAAAATCAATTACAATTTGGCAGAAACGAGGATGTTATTAAAGTTCTTTTGAAAAATGTTGGTTGGCAAAATAATGATATTGAAGAAGGTTTTAATGCTATAAAAACGGAAATAAAAATTAAGGGCGCGACAGCGCCGATTTTTAATAATAATGAGCGGCAAATTCAAGGATTCCAACAGCCGACAGTTCATGACAATTTTAAGTCTTCTTTACAAATATCAAAGTCTTCAAAAAAAAGATTTTTAACTAATATTTCAATCATTGTTTTCATTTTGAGTGCTTGCGGCGCGGCGCTGTATTTTTTTTATTGGAATTCGCCAAATATCATTTTTGGTCGGATGATTTTTCAGCTGGCAAAAATTAAATCTTTAGAATATTCAGTCGAATTCAATATCGAAATGAATAACGAATCTTTTATTAATGGAATATTGTCTCAGTCTTCATCTTCTATTGATATGCTTGGCGGCATAGATCTTTCAACAATGCTTGCGCAAAGGTATAGCAAAGAGGACAAGGTTATTTTTTCTCTTGGCGTAAAAGGAGCGTCTGACTTTAATGATTTTAAAAAACAGAAACATGGCGCAATTATAAGCGCTGTTTGCGAGACTTGCGCCCGCGAGAAGAAAATTAGCGGAGAAATAAAAATGATTGATAATGTTCTCTATGCCAAATTGAATGAGTTGCCGAGATGGGGAGCAATTAACTTTAATTTTTTAACGGCTGATTGGATAAGGGTTGATATGGCGAGCGGAACAAAGCCGCTATTTGAAGGAATATTCGGCAATAATCAAAATGAAATAGAAGATAAAAATTCAATCAAGGAAAGTTCGTCAACACAAAAATCTGAACTATCGGAAAGACAAATGAAAGAATTAAGGAAGATTTATAAAGAGCATCCGTTTTTTAGAACCGTGAAAATGCCGACAGCGGAAATTGACGGCATTAAGAGTTATTATTTGAAAGTTGAGCTGATTAAAGAAAATTTTAAAGAATTTTTATTGAGCGCTAAACCGGCAATAGAAGGTAAGCCATTCACTAATGAAGAAATAAGCAATTTAGATAAAAGTTTAGAAAATCTTACGTCTTTGACCGGTGAAATTTGGATTGGCAAAAAAGACCTTTTGCCGCATAAGGCGCTATTTTTGATGTCAATAAAAGAAAATGGCAGTCAAAATTCTACTCATATTTTTTCAATCAATATGTTTTTTAAAAATTTTAACAACGCCGTGGCTATAAATCATCCATCCGACTCAAGAGATATATGGGAATTTATAACAAATGATTTATTTATGGGGCTTGCTAAAATACCAAACATTTCGTTTTTATTTGAAAATTACGATATTGATAATGACGGGATAGCAAATATTGATGAAACAAATATTTACCAAACAGATCCATCGAGCAATGATAGCGATAAAGACGGCATTAATGACGGCGAAGATATTTATGAAGAATTAAAAAATAATATTTTAAATAGTGCGGGGAAAATCAAGATTTACAAAAATAATATAGCAAAATACAGTATTAATTCATTAAAGGCCTTTTATGAGGCTAAAGCGCGGGTTCTTTACAATCCGGAATTATATCTTCCAAAAGAAGCAGTGGCAAGTTTAGCAACGGCCTTTCAGCATAGACAAGCGGGCAATTTTGAAAAATCCCTAGAAGAGCTTAATAAAATTTCAATGCAAGCAGTGAGCGCTGGAGCGGTTTATCATGGACTGGGGCTTACTTATTTTAGAATGAATGATTTAAATAAAGCTCTAGAATTTTTTGAAAAAGCGTTCAATGATATCACTTATAAAACCAATAGTCCGTTTTTGTATCAGGATCTTTTCTCAACAAACTATAGATTGGGTTTTAAAGAAAAATCATCGCAATATCTCAATGAAGGCATTATTAATTTTCTAGACTATTATCCTCTTTATTATTCATTAGCGGAATATTATATCGAAAATAATAATTTAAGCGCAGCGGAAGAAATTACAAAGCAGGGATTAATCGCGGAACCACTATATTCGGAATTTTGGAATTATCTCGGAATTTTATCTGATAGGAAAAAAGAAAATAATAAAGCGTTTGAATATTATAAGAAAGCCATTTCTCTTGATTGGGAAAATGCGACACCGCATATGAACCTATCTTTGTCATTTTATGATTTGAAAAAATCAAAAGAGGCGTTAGCGGAAGCTTTAATAGCGGATATGTTTAATTCTTCAGACGCGCATATTAAGAATGTTTTGGGGCTTGCCTACGAAATCAATAATAGTCAAGAAGCCGCTATCAGAGAATATAAAAAGGCGATCCAATTAGATCCTTTTTATGAAAGGCCATATAACAATTTGGGGATTGTTTATGAAAATCTTAAACAATATGCGTTGGCAGAACAGTATTTTAAGAAAGCAGTCGAGGTTAATCCTAATTATGCCAAAGCATATAGCAATCTTGGTTCTTTTTATTTTAATCAAGGAATAAGAAGTTTATTTATTAACAATGAGCATTTAAAAGCCAAACCATATTTAGAAAAATCAATAGAAATAGATTCTAATCAGTATTTGTCTTATCAGACATTAGGGAGAGTTTATCAAGTTATGTCTGAGCATGACAATGTTTATCATAATCTGGCAGAAGTTAATTTTAAAAAATCTATCGAACTTAAATATGATGAATTTTTATCTCATAGACAGTTGGGATTTGTTTATTTTGTCCAAGGAGGCAGGGAAAAAGAAGCTATTAAAGAATTTGAAATAGCGATTTCCTTAGGAATGAAAGACAAGGAAGTTGAACAGATAATCAAAAATTATAAACAATAAATATGGAATTTATTGCGCGTTGAATAATTCTTTTAATTTTTGTATAATTTAAAAATGAGTATTACTGGAATTTTATTAGGCATTTTATTATGGATTATTATCCGTTTCGTGATAAGGGGATTTTATGTTATTGAACAAAATGAACGAGCGGTAAAAACCATATTTGGCAAAGCTCAGAGATTGGGCGATATTATTACGCTTGATGATCCGATTTTTTTTAATTCTTTAAAAGAAGATGAGCGTGAAAGATACATCTATCCGCAATTGCGCGTTATTATGTCGGGTGGGCCATATTTTAAATTTCCCTGGGAAAAAATTTATAAAGTCTCGATAGCTACTAACTTATTAAGCATTGCTTATGATCCAGAAAATTCTTTAGTTAATGATAATAACACTATTTTGGAAGCGGTCACCAAGGATCAGCTTAATATTAGATTAAAAGGACAATTTCGCTATGCTGTGTCTGACCGCAATCTTTATGCTTATCTTTTTGCTGTTAAAAATCCTATTGCTCATGTAATGGGTTATTTTATATCAATACTAAGAGAAAGAATTGCTAATTTTGAAGCTCCTTCAAAACCAAATCAACAAACTGCTTCAGATATTGTTTCTCTTGTTAGCGCTGGCACTTCTATTAATGATTTGCGTAAAAATTTAGGAGAATTAAATTTGCATATGGAGCAAGAATGCATATCTTCAGTTGCTAGATACGGCATATTGCTTGACGCCGCTTTAATTACCGCTATTGAACCGCCCCAAGATGTGGAATCTGCTTTGGCGGCGATTAACACAACTCATAATCATGTTTCTTCAGAAATAAGTTTGGCTCAGGCCGCCGCTGACCAAAGAATTGTTCAATCAAAGAAAGCGGTAGAGATAGAAACTTTTAAAGCCCAAGCCGAAATTCAGCTTTTGAATCAGCTTGCTGTTCAGTTAGATCAAATCAGGGCCGGAGATAAAAAAACACTTCCGGCATATTTACGCAATGTCCGTCTTGCTCTTTGGTCAAGGGCAAAAAAGATTATTTTAGAAACAAAATAAAATGTTAATTTTTAGTCAGATATTTATTGTTTTTACTTCTTTAATCGCGGTTGAATATCTTTGTCGTTTTTTTGGATATTTATTTGGTTTTTACGCAATAATTGAAGAACGGAAGGCAAGAGTGTATGTGTTGTTTGGCGATATTGTAGGGGTTTTAGATAAGCCCGGTTTCCATTTCCTCTGGCTTGAAATTGGATGGAAAGCTTTTTTTGTCAATTGGCTTGGCAAATCGTATGAGCGCGATCTGAGTCTAGATCAAGAATATATTAGAAGCATTCCTGTGAATTCTGAAGAAGGAACACCGATGGGCATTGGTGTTTGGTATGAGATGTTTATAACCGATCCCGTAGCCCATATTTTTAAAAACATTGACCCTCAAGGATCTTTAAGCGCTAATGTTAAAAATGCAACCATTAAATGTTTAAGCAATTTGCCCTTGGCTAATATGTTAATTAATCGCCATGAAATGAGTCGGTCAGTGCGTGAAGAAGTTTCGCCGAAATCTGATGAGTGGGGATACAGATTGGGTTCAGTTTATATTAGAAAGGTTCATTTTCGGGATAATGATATGGTGAAACAAATTGAGGAAAAAGTGGTAAATCGTTTAAGACAAGTAACTTCTGCAATTAAACAAGACGGTTTAAATCAAGTTAATATCATTAAAAGCAGGGCGGAAAAAGAGGCTTCTGTTGAATTTGCAAAGGCTACTGCTGTTCGTCCGCAAATAGTCGGCGCTACAATGAAGCAAATTTCACAAGATCAAGAAATACTTTTAACAATGCTTGATATTCTTGAGTGCCAAAGGATCATGGAGGGAGAAAATGAGCTTGTGCTTATTCCTAGTGAGTCGCGGAACAATTTTCTTACTCAACTCCTAGCCGTTGAAACTAATAAAAATATTAAGAATCAGCCTTAATATTCTAATACAATTGGTTATTTTATTCTTTGCCAATCGCTTTTTTAATCGCTTCTTTTAATTCATCAATAGTCGATTTTGAAGTCGGTTCTTTTTTCGCTGGTTTTTCAAAAGACGGCTGGCTTGGAGTTTTTTGCACAGTTTCTTTTTTCTTAAGTTCTTCAAGAGAAAGATATTGTTTTTCTTCTTCTGTTTCTCCAGCTAAGCGGCGGCCGATTTTTTCGAATGAAGAAACTTTTTTCGGCGCTTCGAATTCAATGCCGATTTCTCCCAAATTAGAGGCATATTTGAATCTTGCTTGTTCGGCCGGACGTTTCGTAAACGGCCTTTTATCTCCGAATATTTTTTTCTCCGGCGCTTTTTCAGTGGTAATGCCGCTCCATCGGGAGAATTCTTCTTCCGCTTCTTCTAATGAATTGGCATAATTTTTTCTTGAAATTTCAATTACTTCTTCGCGATTGCTTTCATGGCTTGCCATTGATAATGGCGGAAGCGTTATGGCTGAAAAAGGCCGGCTGGTAACGCCGTCAACCATTAATTTCAAATAAATATGGAAGTTCGGCAAATTCGTCATATCTTGAATGTTAAAATCTGGTTCCAATTCTTTTTCCAAAAATTCCGCGTCAGCGGCGCCGACTCGGAAAATAATCATTGTTCCCACGTTGCCGAAAATTGCGTCTTTGACTTTTGTTGATGTGCCTCCGGATGTGCCACTGACTAATTGTCCGATGTATTGATGGCTGATAACAAGATTAAGGCGGTATTTTCTGGCTTCCGAAAGAATAGTGGCGAAAGAATCTGTAACAAAGCCCTGAAATTCGTCAATGTGAAGATAAAAATCTTTTCTTTCCTCTTCGGGAACTCGGGCTCTTTCCATGGCGGCTAGCTGGATTTTGGTAATCATCATGGCGCCGAGGAGCGCTGAATTGTCTTCGCCGAGCTTGCCTTTGGAAAGATTGACCAAAAGGATTTTGCCGGTGTTCATTATTTCCTGAATATTGATGGTGCTTTTTGATTGGCCGACAATGTTTCTAATAAGTGAAGTGGAAAGAAATTGGCCGACTTTGTTTTGGATAGGAACAATCGCTTCGTTTCTGAATTGGTCGCGCCATGATTCGTATTCGTAAATCCAGAAAGATTTTACAATCGGATCTTTAATGTTGGCGATGATTTTTTGGCGGTAGTCTTTGTCTGTTAATATTCTTGGAATTCCAAGCAAGGTGCTGCCCGAGGTATCCAAAAGCGCCAGAACGCAGTTGTTTAAAATATATTCCATTCTGGCAGACCAGACATTAGCCCAAATTTTAGTGAAAATCGCCATTAAGTCTGAAGCGACTAAGTGCTTATATTTTTGGTCAGGCACTTCTAAGACGTTGAAGCCGATAGGATATTCCGCGTCAATCGGATTGAAATAAACAACGTCTTTTATTCTTTCCCTTGGGATTTTAGTGATTATTGTTTCAACAAAGTCGCCGTGCTGGTCCACAATGCAAATACCTTCGCCTTTAATGATGTCCTGAATAGCCAAGTTAAAAAGCAGAGTTGTTTTTCCAGTGCCGGTCTTTCCGACAATGTAAGTGTGCTGGCGCCGGTCTTTCCTTTTAATGCCGAAAATTCGCTCCTTGTTGCGAAAATTAGTTTTGGCGAATAGTGTGATGTCTTTTTCCATTTTGCTTTTTATTTAGCAATATTATATAATAATTATTTCAATTATTAAAGACCATTTGTATGTATATTGAGATTAAGTCTCAGGAGGAAGAGAAGTTAAGAAAAGTATTGGAGAAAAGAAATGATTCAGAAGCTAAAAGAATGCTTCGTTTTGTCGGTTTTCCTGATTTGTCTCGCCTTCAAAACAGCCCCATATTCGAGCTTGTTCAGCGCATTAAAAACATCAAACATTTTTCTGATTTTGACGAAGTTAAAGCGCCGGAAATTGTGCGGGCTGACGTGAGTTTTGATTTATTTAATTTTCCTAAAGACCATCCGGCCCGAAGCTGCTCTGATACTTATTACGCGGATGACAATCATATTTTAAGGACCCACACTACAATAATGTGGTATTACCATTTAAATAATGAAATCATCAAAGAGAAGATTAAAAACAAATTGCCGGTAGCTGCGCTTTCTTACGGAAAGGTCTATCGCAAAGACGAAATAGATAGGAATCACATGAATGTCTTTCATCAGATGGATGGTTGGTATCTTGCTCCGAAATCAAAAAAAATTATTACTATTGATGATTTAAAAGTGATTTTAACCGAAATCGCCCAAGCCATTTACGGCAAAAACATAAAATTCCGGTTTAATATTGATAAATTTCCTTATACGGACCCGAGCGTGGAAATGGAAATTGAAGTGGAAGGCAGATGGGTGGAGGTCTTGGGTTCAGGAATAGTTCATCCCGTTGTTCTTAAAAATCTTGGAGTTGAGTCGAATGAATACAACGGCTGGGCATTCGGCTTTGGTTTGGAACGATTGGCAATAATAAGCATGACTCTCCCTGATATCCGCTTGCTTTGGTCAACTGACCCTAGAATCAAAAAGCAGCTTGTTTTAGGCAATAAATATATTGAGGTCAGTAAATATCCGCCTATTACCAGAGATATTTCTTTTATTGTTAAAAGCGATTTTATTCCGAATAATTATTTTGATTTGATAAGGGATATTGGCGGGGATTTGGTGGAAGAAGTAAGGCTGATTGATAAATACGAAAATCTTGAAAAATTCGGAGGCAATAAAATCAGTTATACTTACCGTATAATTTACAGAAGCAACGATAGGACTTTGCTTTCAAGCGAGATTGACAAAATTCAAAAAGAAATATATGAAGAAACAGCGAAGCAATTTAACGCGGAGCTAAGATGATTAAATTTAACGGTCCCATCGTCTAACGGCTAGGACATGCCCCTTTCACGGGCAAAATCGGGGTTCGATTCCCCGTGGGACTACTGATATTTATATTTAAGCATATGTTTAGGCATATGCATAAACATATGCTTCTAATATAATAAAATAATGGCAGTAAGGAATTTGGAAAAACGCAATATCAGGAACGTGCAAAAAGTGAGGAATACTTATTACATTTCCATTCCGGTTGAAATTATGCGCGAGTTTAAGTGGTAAGAGCGGCAGAAAGTGGTGGTTAAGAAATTCGGCAAGGGCAAAATTCTCATAACGGATTGGAATAAATAGCGGTTTTTGGGTATTATAAAAATAATCTGAAATTATTTTTAGCGTCATGGAAATTCAAAGCGGAGCTACAAACAAAAAAAGATATTTTAAATTCATCGCCGGATTTTTTGGAATAATCGCCGGCATTTTTATTTTGTATGGAGTAGGAATGTGGGGTTGGCATAAATATGATTTGCGAAATCAGAAAGAAAAATTGCAGAAAGCGATGGAAGATAATGGAATCCAGGGAGAAATTCAAACAAAAAAATTTACGCGAAGAGATTACGAACAAGCAATGGCTGACACTTATGGCGGGAAAACTCCGCAGGAAACATTGCAATTGTTTGTCGATGCGGTAGAAAAAGAAGATTTTGAATTGGCAATTAAGTATTTTGTGATAGATGATGAAGAAAGAGCATATTTGAAAGAAAGATTAGTGAGTTTACAACAAAAAGGATTACTATATATATATTTACGCGATCTTCGCGAAGCGTTAAAAAATCCGATAGAATATTCCAATAATCAAACAATGGCTTCAATTCATAAGCCGATAGTCATTGTTTTTTTCAAATATCCCAACAATTTTTGGAAAATATCTGGGTTTTAACCTTAATAATTAATAAAAATAGTATGTTTAAAAAAATATTGGTTTATTTTTTTATATTTGGCCTTTTTGGTTTTTTGCCTTCATTTAAAAACGTTTCCGCGTATGACGATAAAACAACTCATCCGGCCCTAACCGACGAAATAGTAGATTTTTACAATCTTTCTTTTCCAGAAAAACAAATTATTCTTCAGCAAAAAGAATGGATTATTGAAGGCAGTATTTTGGAAGACACGCCGCCGAGATGGATAAACCATTTTTACGACCCAATTTATAAGATTGGCTGGTCTGGAGAATATGCCGGCAAATACGACGCTGAAACAGTGCAAATAGTTTCGCAAAATCTTATTGCGCCATATGGCATTACTCCGGTTTCTTCACTAGAGTGGCTTCATAATAATCAATTGCAAGCGCGTTACTGGCTTTATGAGGGCGTCAAGACGTGGGAACGGGGAATTTTAGAAATGATTAAGGGCAATGAGGAAAAATCTTATAAAATTTTGGGTTATATTTTGCATCTCATAGAAGATGCTTCTGTGCCAGACCATACAAGAAATGATACTCACGCTCATGAGCTTGAAGGCGTTACGGGCGATTACGGCTCTCCTTACGAAGAATATTTAAAACAATACACTCGCCAGAATTTAAATATTGCTGCCGGTTTTTATCAGCAGGGATTGAGGCCGATTGTAAGAAATACAATTGATGAATATTTGATTTCTTTGGCTGAATATTCCAATAAATATTTTTTCTCAAAAGACACGATTAACGACCCTAAATATGAGAATCCGAAAATTACCAGAAAAGATGATAATTTCGGATATGGGAAAGACGAAAGCGGAAAAGAGTTCCCGCTGGCGCTTATAGATACTATAAAAAATGAAAATAAAGAAGATATTAAAATATATTCCCTCTTAAATGAAAAAAAATATTATCCCATCTTAAGCGCTTATTTTTCCCGACTTTCCCGCCAAGCGGTTTCAAACGGCGCAGGCGTTATAGAATTTTTTCGCAATGAAATCGCATCTAAAAAAGAATATCCATCTCATCTTATAACCTATGACTTTTCTATACTTAATTATTTTGAAATTCCCGTAATTTCCGTAGCCGGAGAATCAATTAAGATAGTAAACGCCGCCAGCTCCTTGTTGGGGCAAATTAGTTCAGTGATTAGCGGCGTTAGTTCTTCTATTGGCGGTTTTTTCTCAAATATTTTAAGCTTGGACGATTTCAATAATTCAAATAATTCCAATAATGCTAATTTCAACATTGATTCAAACGTTGCCAACAATTCAAACTCTTTTAATTCTAATTCTGATATTTTAGAAATAATTATTAATGATACCGCTATGCAATTGCATAGCGGCGCCGATAGCAATGAAAGTGTTGTGTTTGACGTGTTAGCGTTAAATATAACTGATTCATTTATTTCTCAAAATAATAAATTAGCACAGTTGGCGCAAATACGAGCCCAGTTAAACGAAATTCAAGACAGGGCAGAATATCTTAATCAGCAAATTCAATCTTTGGCCGCGCAATCCTCTAATGCCAATCCGTCGCCAGTTATTTTTGCCTTTGGTGGAGGCGGAGGCGGTGGTACCCCTGTTATTTTATCAACATCAGAGAACAATACTTCGTCAGAAAACAATGCTTCAACTGAAGATCGGCAATCAGACGATCAACAGCAAATACCTCAAGACATTCAAGATTTTCAGCAAAATTCAACTTCCACTGATCAAAACGCTTCTTCAACAGCAACTTCAACCATAATTGTTCCCTTATTAAATCATTTAGTTATTAGCGAGATTCAGATTTTCGGCGATAAAGCAGATGATGAATTTATTGAAATTTATAATTCCACCTCTGAAATTATTTCTTTAGATAATTACTCTATCCAGTATTTAAGCGGTTTGGCGACTTCTACGGAGAAAATCGGCAATACTAAAAAGAATTTTAAAAATAACGCTCAAATCGCTCCTTATGGTTTTTATCTTCTGGCGCAAAACGACGGCGTTTTTGCTTCTCAAGCTGATATGACTTACAGTTTTTCGCTTTCAGGAAACGAAAGCGGCGCCAGCGTGTTTCTAATAAAATCCAACAGTCCTATTAGTAGCTTAGATGATTCAGATATTGTTGATTATATTTCTTATGGAGAAGTTAGTTTAGTCGGCGTTTCTACTTCAACAATGCCTTTGGCTAGCCAGAGTCTTGAAAGAAAATCTTGGCAAGATAACCAATGCGTTACCGCAAGCAGTAACAACAAATTTGCGGGCAATGGCTGCGATACAGATGATAATAATTTTGATTTTGAAATTCGCCAAATACCGCATCCGCAAAATTCTTCAAGTTTGCCCGAGCCGAGAAACGACCCGACAGCGCCGCAAAACTTTAATATTCAATATTCGTCAAGTGCTAATGAATTGATTTTTAATTGGTCGGAGTCGCAGGACTATAGCGGTTCAACTTCAATATTAACTTATAAACTTCAAGAAATTAATAATTTTTTTTCCAGCTTGCTGTTCATTGAAACAACTTCCACAAATGCCGCTATCGTAATATCTGAATTCGGCAGAAATTATGAATTTGATATTCTGGTTTTTGATAAGGACGGTTTGGAATCAGCGACTTCATCGGCAAATATTTATGTTGATGAGTTGCAGACGCTAAACGCAACTTCCAGCGATTATTCAGCTACTTCCACTCAAATTTTATTGCCTCAATTAGATGAATCATCAAGTTCTATTGGCGGCGCTTGGATATATCAGGAGTTTGGCAATGGGATTTCAGGAAAATTGCAAAGTCTTGAATTCAAGATGTATACAGGGAGCGCTTGTTTATGGTTTTCTTTTCAGGAATTTAATGATTCGGGATATACTCAGTTGGCGCGCGAATTTACGGGGCAGGAATCTAATGCTACACCCTATTTTGTTTTAAGAAAAGAAGATGGTTCTTTGTTTAATTACGGCGAGTGCGTTAATTACGGCGGAAAAATAACGCTTGAATTTATTGGTGATATAGAAATCAATCCGGATAAATATTACAGATTGCATCTTAATACCGGAGATGCGTCACGATATGCCTCATTTATAGGAAGCGTTTCTGATGTTGGTTTTGGAAATTTCAGGGAATGTATTTTGAAATCAGATGTTGCTAATGGCATAGTTTTTCGCTGGCAAGATTGTCAAGCGCCAGATTTTGACATTTATTTTGTTTTAAAAGGAATAGTAATTAACGCGAATTTGCCGATACAGCAATAATGATTGTCATTCTTCATAATATCCGTAGTTTATATAACGTCGGCTCTATTTTCCGCACCGCTGATACCGTCGAAGTTTCTAAAATTTATTTATGCGGCATTACGCCGAAGCCGGTTGATGAATTCGGCTGGCCGAGAGAGCAATTAACAAAAGTTTCTTTAGGTGCTGAAAAATATGTTGAGTGGGAGCATTGTAAATCAACCGCGCGTTTGATTGATAAACTAAAAAAAGAAAAATATAAAATTTTCGCCATTGAACAATCAAAAAAATCAATTCCGTATTATAAAACAAAGTGTAAAGAGCAAATTAGCAAAATTGCATTGGTTTTAGGGAATGAAGTTAATGGTTTGTCGCAATCAATCCTGAGCCGCGCCGATAAGATTCTAGAAATTCCAATGAAGGGGGCAATGGTTCGACAAGCTCACCATCCGCGACGCATTGGTCGCGGAAAAGAATCGCTTAATGTGTCGGTGGTGTTTGGCATTATTGCTTTTAATTTGATAAACTAAGAATGACATGCGTTTTTTTTATTTTTTTATCTTTTTACTGATTTTGCTGGGAGCCGCCGGTTATCTTTATTTTAGCCGGCAATACGTCAGTTTTTTATCAAGCGCGCAATCGGCGAGCTTGCAGGCGAATATTTTGGCTTTAAAAGATTACGCGATTAAAAAACGGATACTGGAAGAAGTGCCGGCAGAAGAAAAACCGCTCACCATGGTTTTTGTCGGCGATATAATGTTAGACAGAGGTGTGGAAGCGATTATCGGCAATTATGAAAATTACCGCTATCCGTTTTTAAAAACTTTTGAAATATTAAAATCCGCAGATTTAGCTTTCGGCAACTTAGAAGGACCAATTTCCAAAAATGGCGAAAAGCAAGGCAGTATTTATTCTTTTCGTTTTGAACCGCAAGCGATTGATGGCCTGAAATTTGCCGGTTTTGATGTTTTGTCTTTGGCGAATAATCACATTTTGGACTATGGTCGGAAAGCTCTTGAAGATACTGTTTTAATTTTGAAAGAAAATAGTATTATTCCCATTGGCGCTGGTGAAAATTATTTAGAGGCGAATAGTCCCATAATAAAAGAGATTAGTGGCGTGAAAATCGCTTTTTTGAGCTACGCTTTGATGAATCCGAAAAGTTATGAGGCGAGCAAAGATTATTCCGGTATCAGTTCGTTTGAATTAGAACGAGTGGAAAATGAAGTTAAAATGATTAAAACATTGAGCATTGCTGATATTGTCGTTGTTTCTTTTCATTGGGGAGAAGAATACCAGACTCGTTCTAATAAAAAACAGCAGGAAATCGGCCGCGCATTGGCTGAAGCCGGAGCGGATTTAATTATCGGCCATCATCCGCATGTGGTTCAGGAACTGGAGCGTTATAAAAACAGCTGGATTGCTTATAGTTTGGGTAATTTTATTTTCGACCAGAATTTTTCCGATGAAACAATGAACGGGTTGATGCTTAAAGCGGAAATTCAGGATAAAAAAATAAAAATCGTTGAGCCGATTGATCTAAAAATCGGCGGCGATTTCCAGCCGCAGATTATTCAGCGGTGATTGTTTTGGAACGCGCGATGTGGTATCATTAAAAATAATGATTAATTTTGATATTGAAGATTTGAAGAAGCAAATTACGCCAATTGCTGAATCGCACAATCTTTTATTAGTGGTGATTCATGGCTCTTTTGTTACCGGTAAAAATAAAATTGGCAGCGATTTGGATATCGCTATTTTAGGAAAGAAGTTAATTCAATTTGATGAATTGCTGGAAATACACGGCGATTTCGCGAAAATTTTCGGCGATAATCGCGAACGCGAGCTGGATTTAAAATCTTTGCATGATGTCAATCCCTTATTTCGTTTTGAAGTAATGAGAGACAGCGTTTTGCTTTATGGTAAAACAGCGGATTATTATGCTTTTAAGGCTTACGCTTTCCGGGATTTTCAGGAGAGCAAAAGCCTTTTTGGTTTATTGGATAAATTAATTCATAAAAGACAAAAGTATTTTATGGAAAATTATACTACTAGGCATGTTAGATAAAGAATTTATTAAGATTAAAATTGAATATATCCAAAGAGATTTAAACAGATTAGAAGTGATGCGCGACTTGACGATAGATGAAATTGCTAAGGATTTCATCAAATATGGAGCCCTTAAAAATTTTTTAGTGGAAATAATAGGCCGCGCTATTGATATTAATGAACATATTATAGCTGAAGCGGGCAATGTAAAATTAGAAGCGCCGTTGAAATATCGGGAAACTTTTTTGCGGCTGATTGACCTTGATATTTTGCCGCCTGATTTTGCCGATGAAATAGCCGGAAGCGCGAGATTGAGAAATGCCATTGTTCACGATTACAATACTTTGGATAAATATTTTCTTGATAAGAAAATGAGCATAATAATTCAGCAATACGCGCAATACTGCGATTATATTTTAAAATTTTTAGAAAAAGCTAAGTGAGGATTATCCACAGCTAGGCCTATTGCGAGGGGGCGTTAATGGTAAAATTAAATATATGAAAAAATACTTATTTATCGTTTCGTTAGTGGTCGCAGTTATATTAATATTGCCAAATATTTCTTTGGCGCAAACAGGCGGAATGTCTTCGATTTCAACTGCTGATTTGCAAGCGCAAATTGCCGCTTTATTGGCGCAGATTCAGGCTTTGCAAACGCAGATATCTCAGCAAGAGCCGGAAAAATGGTGCTATGATTTTAAATATAACTTAAACGCCCAAAGCCGCGGCAAGGAGGTTGGTCAGCTTCAGACTGCTTTGGAAAAAGAAGGTTTTGAAATTAATTCGTATGAAAAAACCAACCAAATTTTTGACGAATCGACTGCTGACGCGGTAATCGGCTTCCAGCAAAAATATAAAGATGAAATCTTAAATCCTTATAATCTTAAATACGGCACCGGCTTTGTCGGCAAATCAACCAGAGCAAAATTAAATTCTCTTTACGGTTGCGGAGTAATTCAACCACCGCCAGTGTCAACAACTCCCTCTATTACGGTCCTTTCGCCCAATGGCGGAGAGGTGTGGGAAATTGGAAAGTCTTATTATATCAGATGGAAATCTTTAAATTTAAACAGTAGCGACAGAATCTATATTGATATAGTACCTTATGATGAAGTTATTACAGGTAATCGGAGTAATGTTGTTTATCAAATTACGTCAGATATAACAAATTCAAATGATTATTATTGGATCATTCCTTCTGATGCTAAAGCTCTTATAGGAAGTGTTTATAAAATACGAGTTATGACAATAAATGGGAATGTTGGAGATCTAAGCGATACGTCGTTCAGCATTGTGGCGGCTAATACCGCAACTCAGCCGATTTTATCAATTTCTCCGACAGATATTAAAATCACCATTGGAAATAATTTTTTAAACACTTATCAATTCACCGGCGCAGTTTCTAATGCCGCTCCCAATAGCGACGTCAAATTATATCTTCAAAGACCCAATGGCACGGTGAAATATGAAAATTATTATGTCGGCAGAACGGATTCAAACGGAGTTCTTAAAGTCAATACTACACAAACCATTCCTAATGCGTATTGTTGCACTTATTCAGCTTGGGTAGTGGTTGGAGGGCAAAAATCAAACGTAGTAAATATCAATGTAACTTTTGCAACAGCTCAACCCTCCATCACCATTCTTTCGCCGAATAGCGGGGAAATATGGAGTAAGGGAACTACTCAAACAATTAAATGGAATTCTTTAAATAATAATTATGTAATTGTTGATTTGGTGCAGGGCATAAATAATACATTTATTAGAAGTATTTCTACTAGTATTTCAGCTGCGGCTTTACAACTTAGCTGGCAAATTCCATTTGATATCCCTGATGGCAATGATTATAAAATTCGTATAACAAATGGTACGGATAGTGCATCAAATCTATATACATATGATTACAGCGACGTTTCGTTTAGCATTATGGCTCCCGCTTCTTCCAACCCATATATTACAGTTGTTACACCAAATGGTGGGGAGGATTTGAGAATAGGAAATATACATAGGATAAAATGGAATTCTGATTTAAAAATTGATAAGGTTTCTATAATGCTTACAAGCGATACTAATATCGGCAATTGGATAGTTACAAATATTGCAAATACGGGCTATTATGACTGGAATGTGTCAAAGTGGAATACTAACAGCACTCAATTTAAAATCAGGATTATCGTTTATCAAACAGGCGTTGGATCATGGGAAGATACTAGCGATAATTTGTTTAATATAATATTAGGGGATATAGGTGCGACATCCGCGAAAACTCAAGTGGCCTCTATTCTGCAATCTGCTGAAAAAATATTGGCTGATATGTTTAATTATCTGGCGAGATAAAATTTTACAATTAGTAAGGAAATGGCAGAAAAATAAAATTCCCGATAGCGGGATTTTATTTTTTAAAAAAATCAGTATAATTTTAAATATGCTTATTTACATAGGCGTGGACCATTATGAAAATTATCAATAAATTATATGCAAAGCGATTTGGGAAAAAATGTTTATAGATGGGTTAGCGCGAGAATAGAAGACGTTGATGTTCAAAGTGAGTATTCTTGCGGTACGCGGGATATTTTTCAAGCGCGATTAGAAAAAATGGCGCAAGAATTGATAAAAGGCGGTGGTATTACGGAAAATGATATTTATATTGTTTCCGCGATAACGGGAGAAATAGGCAATAATTCTTTTGACCATAATTTGGGAAGTTGGCCGGATATGGCAGGCGTGTTCTTCGGATATTTTTTAGAAAATAGAAAATTAAAGATTGTTTTAGCTGATAGAGGGCAGGGAGTTTTAGCAACATTAAAAAGAGTGAGGCCTGAATTAAAAAACGACTCCGAAGCGTTAAAAACTGCTTTTACGGAAAAAGTTTCCGGTCGAGCGCCGGAAAACAGAGGAAATGGATTAAAATTCGTTAAAGAAAACGTAGAAGAAAGAAAAATGCATTTAATATTTATCTCCGGAAATGCTAAAATAGAATTGAATGAAAAAATGGAAATAAAAACAACCGATGAAAGCATTCGCGGCTGTTTGGCGATTTTGTCGGTATGACGCGCCCCCACACCAAACGAGTTTTAAATAATGTGGGGGAAACTAAAATAAAAATATGAGTGAAAATTTAGTTTTACGCTTAAATATAATTAAAGTGTAAAAATAAATATAAACTCGTTGTGGTGTGAGGGTGAAAATAGAGCTAAAAAAATTCGGTGAGATGCTGATTTCTCGGCCAGCCGGCAGGGAGGCCTATTTGGCTATGTTGGCGTATAATTTGAAAAATATTGACGAAAACGAAGTCATTGAAATTGATTTTTCCGGAGTTAAAGTTTTAACGCCATCATGGGCTGATGAAGTAATCACAAAAATTGTTAATGAATTTAAAAATGTGAAATTAATTAATATTGAAAATCCCACGGCGCAAGCGACTTTAAAAACGCTGCGGGAATACTCTGGCTTAAAAATTTGAAATTATGCTTATTTACATCGGAGCGGACCATCGGGGATTTAATTTGAAAGAATCCCTTAAAAAATTTTTAAAAGACAGCGGATATGAGGTGATTGATGTCGGCAATGACCATTATGATAAAGATGATGATTATCCTGATTTTGCGGCTTTGGCGGCGCGGGCGGTTTCTCAGGATTCAATAAATCGTCGGGGAGTTTTAATTTGCGGTTCTGGTTCGGGAATGAATATTATAGCGAATAAATTTAATGGCGTGCGTTCTGTTTTAGCAAGCAGTCTGGAACAGGCAAAATTAAGCCGCAATGACGGCGATAGCAATGTTTTGTCTTTATCCGCTAGTTTTTTAAACGAAGAACAGGCAAAAGAAATTTTGGATATTTGGCTGAAAACGCCATTTTCCGAAGAAGATAGGCATAAAAGACGCCTTGCAAAAATAAGCGAAATAGAAAATAATTTATAAGATGAATTTTGTTCCAAAAAAAGTTTTTTTTACCAAAGGAGTTGGCGTCCATAGAGAATATCTTACATCTTTTGAATTAGCGCTTCGCGATGCCGGTATTGCGCCTTATAATCTTGTAACTGTTTCTTCTATCTTCCCTCCTAATTGCCAAAAAATTTCCCGAGAAGAAGGATTGAAATTATTAAACCCCGGGAGTATTGTTTTTTGTGTAATGGCGAGAAACGCCACTAATGAACCGAATCGCTTGATAGCCGCTTCTGTTGGCACAGCCTTGCCGCATGATAATCATCAATATGGATATCTTTCAGAACATCATCCTTTCGGCGAGAAAGCCGATAAAGCCGGCGAGTATGCCGAAGATTTGGCGGCAACAATGCTTGCCACCACTTTAGGCATTGAATTTGATTCTAATACCGCCTGGGATGAAAGAGAACAGCAATATAAAGCCTCGGGAAAGATTTTTAAGACTTTTAATACAACGCAGTCAGCCGAAGGGAATAAAGACGGCTTTTGGACATCAGTTGTGGCAACGGCGGTTTTTATAATGGAGTAATCTTTTATTTATGAAAAAAACAAAAATCGCGATAAATGGTTTTGGACGGATTGGAAGATTATTTTTCCGGCAGGCTTGCGATGAGTCATCCGCCAGCCGGCGGATTGAAATTGTTGCTATCAATGATTTGGGCGATATTGAAAACTTGGCATATTTATTAAAATATGATTCGGTTTATCGCCAATTTCAAGGTGAAATAAAAGTTGATAAAGCGGAAAATAAGCTAATAATTGACGGCAAAGAAATTAAATTTATTTCTGAAAAAGACCCGACAAAATTGCCGTGGAAGGAATTGGAGATTAATATTGTGGTGGAAGCAACAGGCGTTTATGAATCTTTTGAAAAATCTAAGGCGCATTTAACAGCCGGCGCCAAAAGAGTGGTGATGACTGCGCCGGCAAAAGATGTTGACGGCGAATTGGGGCAAACCATTCTTGTTGGTATTAATGAAAATGAATTAGAAACTTGTAAAATTTCTTCAAATGCGTCTTGTACAACAAATGCCGCTTCGCCGGTGATTGCGATTTTATCAGAAAATCCCGGCATTGCCAAAGCGGTTTTAACTACCGTTCATGCGATGACTAATACTCAAACTGCGGTTGATGCTCCTGTTAAGGGAAGTGATTTTAGGCGCGGCCGGGCTGCTAGCCAAAATATAATTCCTTCAAGTACAGGCGCGGCAATAGCCGTTACCCGCGTAATTAAAGAATTAGAAGGCAAATTTGACGGCATTGCTTTAAGGGTACCGGTAATTACTGGTTCAATCGCCGATATTACTTTTGTAAGCAAGAAAAAAACTTCAGTTGAAGAAATTAATGATATTTTGAAAAAAGCGGCGAAGTCGCTAAAATGGCAGGGAATTTTAAAGGTTATTGATGAGCAGATTGTTTCTTCAGACATTATCGGGGAGCCATATGGCGCGATAGTGGATTTGAAATTCACTAAAGTAATTGACGGCAATTTAGTAAAAGTTTTGAGCTGGTACGATAATGAATGGGGCTACGCGGCGATGTTGGTAAAACATGTAAAGGTTGTATCAAGGTTATTTTCGTAATAGTCTGTATTAGAATAAGGGCAAATTCATCTTATGTCGAGTAAACAAGTTCTCGTGTATATAGTAGGATTAGCTATTTTACTTATCGGAAGTAATATTTTGACATTTAGATCTTATAGTATTTCCGAGATTTTTTCAGATTTTTACTATGGAAACTATGCGTTTTATTATCATTTGTTTTTGTTATCGATACTTCCAGCCGCAATAGCGAGCGTGATATCGTTAGTATTTGTGATGCGTCGGATCAAAAAGTTAATAACAGCAGAAAAAAAGTAAGTCACGCATCTATACAGAATTTATTATAGAGTTAGCAGTAGTAGCGTATATTGGAACTTTTATATTAGGAATCGTCTCGCAATTAATAATTCCAGATAATCTTGAGAGTGCATTTATAATTGGTGCATTCCCGGCGGTAATAATTACATTAGTTCCGTATAATTTTCTTGGTTTAGTTGTGAATGAACCAGCTTTACTTAATAATTATATAATAGCTCTCACAATAGGGTATATTTTTGGTTTTTATTTCATATATTTACTGCAGAAAATGCAGAAAAATCGATAATTTTTTAACATCTAGCAAAATCCCCGCGCTGAGCGCGGGGATTGTATTTTTAAATTAAAACTTTATAATATAAATTATGACTACAGTTACTATTTCAAAAAAAATTACAAAAGGACATGATTTAGTGGTGATAGAAAAAGAAAATTTTGATAGATTAACAAAGGAAAACATGGAGCTAAAATCAGCAATAAAAGCGATTTTGGATGGCGAATTAGCATTGCGCCGAGGGACAACTCGTTCTTTTAAAGATTTTTTAAAGCTTAAATTCCCGAAATATGCCAAAAATCAGTAAATCGCATTCCACCCCGCATTTTGAAAAGCAGTTTGAAAAATTAACTAAAAACATCCAAAAGACAGCAGTTAGAAAGATATTGTTATTTGAAAATAATCCGTTCCATCCGAGTCTTAATACTCATAAGTTAAAAGGCGAACTCTCGGATTTTTGGTCATTTTATATTAATAATAATTTTCGAGTATTGTTTCGTTTCTTAGAAAATAACGAAGTGATTTACTATAATATTGATACCCACGATATTTATAAATAAATTTATGAAAAAATATTTAATAATTTCTTTTTTAACTGCGATTGTTTTAACGGGCATTGCCTCCGCCCAAGCTTCCCTGCCGGATGCCGGTCTTTTGCCGGACAGTCCTTTTTATTTTCTCAAATCATGGAAGGAATCAATCCAACTATTTTTCACTTTTAACGCCGAAAACAAAGTCAAGTAATATATTCATTTGGCGGAAGTAAGAATGGCGGAATACCAGAAAATGATTGAAAAGGGTAAAGCTGACATTGCCGAGAAAACTCTCGCAAAATACCAAAATCAGCTTAATCGCGCTCTTGCAAAAACTGAAGAAATCAAGCAAAAAGGCAAAGATATTAAAGATTTAAGCCAACAAATAGAAACTGCCGCTTCTAAACACTTGGAAGTTCTTCGGGAAAATCTTGAAAAAGTTCCGGAAACCGCCAAAAAAGGCATAGAAAATGCGATTGAAAATTCAAAAAAGGGAATTGAAAGAGTTTTGGAAGTAAAAATGGATAAGGAGGAAAAAGATGAAGATAATGAAGAGCAATCAGAAAAAGAAGAAGTTAAATCAGATAATGAAACTTCTGATTGGAAAACTTATCGGAATGAAAAATATGGGTTTGAAGTGAGGTATCCAGGAAATCAATTTTCTATTAGAAAGTCGAAAGATTCTGTGCCTCCATCAATAGAGAAAAATATTGATGGCGTAGAGTTGTATCAATGTATAGATAATCTTTGCAAAGAATATGACCATATTATCGGATTTTATCCAATGTATAAAGGATATGCAGATATTAGTACCAAGATATATAATAATTTTTCTAATAATACTGTTAAGATTAATAATTTTTTAATCAATAATATTAATGGGATTTATATAAATTTTGGCGAAGGAGGAACAGCGTGGTATAATTATTTTATTCCAATCAGTAAAAATCAAACTCTGATGATAATAAGAATCACTAATGATTATCTAGGACTAGAAGGTAGGGGTTTTTCTAATCAAGAAAAAGATAAAATTTTTAACCAAATTCTCTCCACTTTCAAATTTATCAATCAATAAAAATTACCTTATATTTTTTATACTTTAAAAATATGCAAATAATTCCGGCGATAAATTGCCAAAATTTTGATTGTGTTAAAGAAAAACTGCAAAAAGCGGAGGATTTTCTACCGGCTGATGGATGGGTGCAGATTGATATTGCTGACGGTAAATTTACCACGCATAAAACTTGGAATAATCCAAAAGAACTTTTAATGGTTAATGATCAATTGTCAGGAGTTAATATTGAAGTTCATTTAATGGTGGAAAATCCTTTGGAAGTAATTGATGATTGGGTTAAGAGCGGAGTAAAAAGAATAATCATTCATCATGAAGCGGTTTGCGACGAAGCGGCACATAGTAACAATAATGACGAAACAGACATTATTAATTTTCTACTGGAAAAATGCGTTGGATACGGAGTAGAATTAGGATTAGCCATCAATCCTAACAAGCCGGTTGAAAATATTATCCGCCATTTAGACAGAGTAAGATTTATTCAGCTTTTGGCTGTTAATCCGGGATTGGCGGGCCAGCAATTTCAAGCGACAACATTGCAGAAAATAAAATTTTTAAAGGAAAATCCTTACGCGGAAATAATTATAGAAGTGGATGGCGGCATAAACTTAGAAACTGCTAAATTATGCAAAGAAGCCGGTGCGGATATTTTGGCTTCAGCATCGCATATTTGGAATAGCGAAAATCAGCAAGCGGCTTTTGAGGAGTTAAAAAATGTATGATTTATCCCGCATCTTTCCGCGCAAGAATGTGCGGGATTTATTTTTTATTAGGATTTGGTATAATTTTTCATAAATGGAAATTTTAAGCGAAAAAAAGACGAAGTTTTTGGAAATGATGGCAAACCAATTGCGCCAAGATGTTGTTGAAGTGCTTCTAGGAGCCGGCTCCGGCCACTCTGCTTCGCCTTTGGGCACAGCTGATATTTTCTCGGCTTTTTATTTCCATATTTTAAATCATAATCCGAAAAAGCCGAATTGGCCGGACAGAGACAGATTTATTTTATCCTGCGGCCATTATTGTCCTGTTCAATACGTAGCAATGTCAGCCGCCGGCTATTTCCCATCAGAAGAATTGAAAACTTTAAGGAAGATAAATACTCGCTTACAAGGGCATCCGCATCGTATTGCTTTGCCGGGTATTGAAGCGACCAGCGGACCATTAGGTGACGGCTTGCCGCAGGCGGTTGGCATGGCTTTGGCCGCCAGAATGGACAAGAAGAAACACAGGATTTATTGCTTAATGTCTGACGGCGAACATAACGCCGGCATTGTCTGGGAAGCGCTCATGTTCGCGGGAAAAAACAAATTAAGCAATTTAACGGTAATCTTGGACCGCAATAATATCCAGATAGACGGCTTTACCGAAGAAGTGATGCCCTTGGAATCATTAAGGGAAAAATACGAATCTTTTAACTGGCATGTTTTAGACATTGACGGCCATAATATTGAGGCGATTGTTGACGCGGCTAATGAAGCTAAGGCGATATATGAAAAGCCGACCGCGATTATCTGCCATACGATTCCGGGTAAGGGCGTAAGCTTTATGGAAAGGGATTTTGTCTGGCACGGCATTCCGCCTAATAAAGAACAGGCAAAAAAAGCCTTGCACGAGCTACGAACGCTTGGAGGAAAAATCAAATCTGAACATGAATAAATATCCATTAATAAGAAAAATTTATCTTTATCTTTTTGCCTTAATCGGTTTAGTTTTAATTACGATTGGTTGCGTAAGATTGGTTGGTTTAGCTTTAAAAACATATGTTTTTACCAAAGCTGATGTTTATTATGAATATCCAATGGCAAGGCCTGTAAAAATCGCGCCAGTTGAAGGAAGTAAAACAGAAGAATTTCAACAGCCCGCCAAAGAAGAAATTGAAGAATATCAGCAAAAACAAAAAACCGCCAATCGCCAAAGAGAAGCCGCTGAATCCTTGGCGTTTATTATTGTCGGCTTGCCATTGTATTTATATCATTGGCAGTTGATTAAAAAGGACAAAAAAGAAGAACATGAATAAATCATTTAAAGCTAAAAATTTAAAAATAAAATCAGCGCAAGATTTACAGGATAAAGGTTTTAGTAAAATGTCGGCAGACAAGAAAATACGACTAACATTTTCATTAAATAGATTAGTGAGACGAATTGCGGAGGATAGTATTAAAGAGCAATATCCACAAGCCGATGACAAGTTTATTAAAGAAAAATTACGTGAAAGAGCGCGCCAATAAAAATGTTTGAAGAAGAGGTATTCAAAAAAGTTATCAATTTATTGAGTAAATATAATATTCCCTATATGCTTACAGGCGGCTTAGCTGTGACGGTTTGGGGAAGAGCGCGCTCCACATTAGATATTGATATTGTTCTTGATATAAAAAAAGACGATATTAAAAGATTAGCAAATGCGTTTCAGAAAGATTTTCATATTGATGAAGAAACAATAGAAATGGCGTTAGATAAAAAGATCTCTTTTAACGCTATAGATCGCGAAACCAATACAACAATTGATTGTTATTTGGTTGGAAACAATAAATATGAGGCAGGGCGATTTCAAAGAAAGATTATCAGAAACATGCTCGGGATAAAAGTTAATGTTATTAGTCCCGAGGATTTAATTTTAATAAAACTGCAATGGTATAAAAACAGCGGTTCGACGCGACATTTGGAAGACGCGGAATCAATTTTGAAAATCACCGAAGTTGATTTAGAATATATAAAGGATTGGGCGGAGCAACAAACAACAAAAGAAATTTTAGAAAATTTATTGAAAAAAATTAAAAATGTTAAATAATAATCTAAAACTTTCCGAAAAAATTTTCACCGAGGAAATTGAGCAAAAGCCCACGCGGGACGGCTATGGTTTAGGGTTAGTTGAATTAGGCGAAAAAAATAAAAACGTGGTTGTTTTGTGTGCGGATTTGAGCGAATCAACACGTTCCCAATGGTTTAAAGATAAATTCCCAGAAAGATTTATTGAAATGGGAGTGGCAGAGCAGAATATGGCGGCAATGGCTGCTGGTCTCGCTGTTTCCGGAAAAATTCCTTTTATATCTTCTTACGCTGTTTTTTCTCCGGGCCGAAATTGGGAGCAAATCAGAACTACGGCTTGTTATAATAATGCCAATGTGAAAATTGCCGGAGCGCATGCCGGTGTTTCAGTTGGTCCGGACGGCGCCACTCATCAGGCGATTGAAGATATTGCCACAATGAGGGTAATTCCCAATATGAAAGTGATTGTTCCGATAGATGCTTTTGAGGCGAAAAAAGCGACAATTGCCGCGGGGCATATTCACGGGCCGGTTTATTTGAGATTTGCCCGGGAAAAAACACCGGTAATTACAACCGAAAGCACGTCATTTGTTCCGGGGAAAGCTTACGAAATATGGGACCCTTCGATGAATTCAGGGCGAGGAGGGAAAAAGCTGGATTGCGCGATTATCGGCGTTGGGCCGTTGCTTTATAACGCTTTATTAGCTGCTAAAGAATTGGAAGAAAAAGGGATTTCAACAATAGTTTTAAATAGCCACACAGTTAAGCCGATTGATGAGAAAAAAATAATTGAAGTTGCCAAAAAATGCGGCGCAGTGGTGACAGTCGAGGAGCACAATGTTATCGGCGGATTAGGGGGGGCGGTGGCGGAAGTTTTGGCGAAAAATTATCCTGTGCCGATTGAGTTTGTCGGTATGCAGGATGTTTTCGGCGAAAGCGGCCAGCCGAATGAATTGCTGGAAAAATACGGCATGGGGGTGAAAGATATCATTAAAACAGTTAAGAGAGTTATTAAAAGAAAGTAGCGGGCAATTTTAAATTTTGAAATATGAATTTTGAATCAGTTTTGAATGATTAAATTTTTTAAAATTAAATAATTATAAATTTAATTAAAATTGAAAATTAGAAATTAAAAATTTATGTACGATGTTATTACAATCGGGACAGCGACCCGCGATATTTTTTTAACCAGTCCGTTTTTTAAAGTAGTAAGCGATGAAGCGCATCTGAAAAAAATCGGTTTTCCGACCGGCGAAGCGCAATGTTTCGCCTTGGGCGGTAAAATTGAAATTGATAAGCCGATTTTCATCACCGGCGGCGGCGCCACTAATGCGGCTGTTACTTTTGCAAGGCAAGGCTTGAAAGCCGCCGCGTTAATTAAAGTCGGTAAAGATTCTGCGGGAGAGGAGATTATTAACGAACTTAAAAAAGAAAAAATTTCTGTTTTGACCCTATACCCTATACCCTATACCCTAAATCCTAATAACAACGGCACAGCTTATTCAACTATTCTTTTAGCTCCTAATGGCGAAAGAACAATTTTAGTTTATCGCGGCGCTTCGGAAAGTTTGTCAATCAATGAAATTTCTTTTGATAAATTCAATTCCAAATGGGCATATATTGTGCCGGGCAAAATTTCTTATGACGTTATCAAAGAAATTATTGATTATTTGCATCAGCAAAAAATTTTAATCGCTTTTAATCCTTCAAAGTATTTTATTGAATTAGGCCTTGAAAAATTGAAGCCGATTTTGGAAAAAACCAAAGCGGTTATTTTGAATCGCGAAGAAGCGGCTTATTTAACTGATATTGATTATGATAAAGAAAAAGCGATTTTTAAGAAATTAGACGCGATAGTGGCCGGCATTGCGGTGATGACTGACGGCCCGAACGGCGTTTCAGTGTCAGACGGTTTTAATATTTACAGAGCCGGCACTTTTGGCGAAAAGAAATTAGTTGACCGCACCGGCTCGGGCGACGCTTTCGGTTCGGGATTTGTCGCTGGCTTAATACACGAGCAAGAAACTTGCGAAAAAGGACTGTGCAAGGTTAATAATATTGAATATGCCGTCCGCTTAGGTTCTGCTAATGCCACTTCTGTGATAGAATATATTGGCGCTAAAAAAGGAATCTTGACCAAAGAAGAATTTGAAATATCGGAAAGATGGAGAAATTTAAAAATAGATATAATAAGAAATTAACATGCAATCCTACGAAAAAATAGCGAGAATATTGCGCACCGATAAGGATAATATAAGAAATATTGAAGAAAGACTAGGCGTTTTGACAGGTAAAAAAGGCGTAATGGATAAAATAGCTGAAGATAATGAGCAAATGATAGATAATCGACTTGATGCAATGGGATTAAACAGACAATCTGCCGCTAAGGAAGTGTATGACACCTTGATTAAGCGCATTGAAGCTGATAATTATTTGCTTTTTGAGGCATTAAGCCGGCCGATTATAACGGAAATGGCCAGTTCTAATCATGTTCTTGGGGTGGCTAAAGAAATTGCCAAATGCCCGAAAGGATTTTTCATCAAAAAAGAAAAAGCGGTTGAACTTTTAGAAAGTCAGCCGCCTAAAACCATTATTGAAGCGTTGGGATACAAGGATGTGAAAGAATTAATCAATAAGGAAGATATTTTCGGCATTTATAGCGCGCTTCGTTTTTTGGAAGACAAAGATTGGCTCAACAATATTTTTTTCAAGCAATATGAAAATTTAACGCCGGATGATTTTGAAGAAAGGGAAATAATCGTTAAAACCTTAGATTATAAATGGGCCTCGGCGGCGCAATCATTTGTTAAAAAGAAACATCATAATATTTCTCATCTTAAAGAAATGGGGGTAGTTTTCGTTATTCCGGTTACTCTGGGAATTTCAGGGGAATTATTAAGAACGTTTGCTTTAGTTCTTCATTATCTTAATGAAGTTCCTTTTTATTCCAGTCTTTTCAAAATGTTTGCTGAATCAGACAGGGATAATTTTTCCAATAATTTAATTTCTCTTCTTCGCGGCGATGTTTTTGATGGGCAACTGTCTCCGTCGACAACCGATAAATCGCAATGGCTGGTAATCCAAAGATATTTGGCAAAAGACGATGAAAACGATTGGCGTTTATTCTTCCCTCATATTAATCCAGAGGCGCTTCACTGGGAAAGAATGGAAAGAATGCTCGCTCAAACGACCGACATATTAGACGGATTCGCGGTGAATCTCGCTTTTTGGCAGAATTTAAACTGGGTGGGAGACTACTTTAAAAGCGATACTGGGATTGATATTTTAGTGAGTTTTAATTTGGTAGATACCGTAATGTCACTGGTAAAAGAAAAAGAAATGGTAAAATATCTTTATCATCATGAAGAATCGCTTTGGAATAAGATTTTCATTGAATATTTCGGGGTAGAAAAATTAGAAGAATACGCGAAGAAAAATATCATCAAAGGGTGGTTTGAACTTTAATTAACATGAAAACATTAAGAGAAATAATTCAAAACGCCGAAGAAAATAAAATCGCCATTGGGCATTTTAATATTTCAGATTGCATCGGTTTAAAAGCTATTTTTAAAGCGGCTCAAGAATTGAATTTGCCTATAATAATCGGCGTTTCCGAAGGCGAGCGGGAATTTATCGGAACCAAAAGAGCCGCGGATATGATTAGAAGCATCCGTGAAGAGTTTGGCTATCAGATTTTTTTAAACGCCGACCATACTCATTCTTTTGAAAAAATAAAAGAAGCGGTTGATGCCGGTTTTGACGCGGTGCTTTTTGACGGCGGGAAATTGCCGTTGGAAGAAAATATAAAACAGGCGAAACAAGTGGTGGAATACGCCAAAAGTGTTAATCCGGATATTTTAGTTGAAGGCGAGCTTGGTTATATCGGCGGCAGTTCAACGATTTTAAAAGAAGTGCCGAAAGACGCCGATATTGCTCCGGAAAATCTGACAAAGACGGAAGACGCCGAGCGGTTTATTAAAGAAACAAGAATTGATTTGCTTGCGCCGGCAGTCGGCAATATCCACGGCATGTTTAAAAACGCGCCTAATCCGCACATTGATATTCAAAGAATTACGGCGCTTAGGCAGGCGGCAGGCGTGCCGATTGTGCTTCACGGCGGTTCAGGTATTCGCGATGAGGAATTTACGCAAGCAATTAATGCCGGCATTTCTATTATTCATATAAATACTGAAATTCGCGTGGCTTGGCGAAAAGGCATGGAACAAGGCTTAAGCGAGAAGCCGGAAGAAGTTGTCCCTTATAAAATAGCTCCGGCAGCAATTGAAGAAATAAAAAAAGTTGTGTTAAACAGGTTGAAATTATTCAGCAAGATGAATGTATAAATATATAATCGGCATTGACGAAGTTGGGCGGGGAGCACTAGCGGGTCCGGTTGTTGTCGCGGCGGTAGCTGCGACAACAAAATTCAGAATTCAATCCGCCAGACGACAGACAAAATTAAAAATTCCCTTAAGAGATTCAAAAAAACTTTCTGCGAATCAACGTGAAGTCTGGTTTGCCTTTATAAAAAAACAAAAAATTCCTTACGCGATTGCTAGAGTTTCTCCGAAGATTATAGATAAAATTAATATTTCTAATACCGCCAATCTGGCGGCTACTAGCGCCTTATGGGCGCTAATTAAGAATTACAAATTAAGAATTAAGAATTGTCGAGTTTATTTGGACGGTGGATTGTATATAAATTCAAAATTCAAAAATAAAAATTTAAAAAATATAAAAACCCAAACTATTATTCGCGGAGACGAAAAAATACCGGCGATATCTTTGGCGTCAATTATCGCCAAAGTAAGCCGCGACAGATATATGAAAAATCTTCATAAAAAATACCCGCGCTACGATTTTATTCATAATGTCGGCTATGGCACGAAAAAACACGTAAGGGCTATTAAGAAGCGCGGCTTATCTCCTATTCACCGCAGAACTTTTAAAATTTAACTCACATTCACCAAACCATTGCTTTTTTTATAAAACTTTTATATTCTTCGGGTAAGAACATTGAGAAGTTAATAAGGAAGATAAACTAAACAATAAACAGTAAAGGAGGATAGAAATGATTTATAGGCCTTATTCAGAAAGGATACCAGATGCGCAATATCAGAATGTTTTAAGAGAGATTCTTGAAAATGGGATTGAGGGAGAGAGCCAGCAGGAAGTTGATTGTATAACAAAAATGGTACCAACTCCGATGCATTTCAGGTTTGAAAATGGTTTTCCAATAATCACCGAACGTGATATTGGTGGATTTTGGAGACAATCTGTCGGAGAGATATTTGCTTTTATTAATGGGGCGAGAACTTTAAAACAGCTTGAGGAATATGGCTGTTATTGGTGGAAATCATGGGGTACACCGGAAAAATGCGCAAAACGTGGACTTGAGCCGGGAGATCTTGGCCCGGGTTCGTACGGCGCGGCATTTCATGATTTTCCAACAGCAGAAGGAAAACCATTTAATCAGGTTCAGCATGTAATTGAGCAAATTAAAGAATTACCGCATTTGAGGACTCACTTTATATCGCCATGGATTCCGCAATATATTGGTCGTGGCAAAGGCAAACAGCAAAAAGTAGTTGTCGCTCCTTGTCATGGCTGGATGCAGATTCGCATTTTAGGCAATAAACTTACTTTGGTTATGATTCAGCGTTCGGCTGATGTTCCCGTTGGTGTTCCGGCGAATATGGTTCAGTACGCGGCTTTAACTCTCGCATTTGCTCTTATAACTGGTTATGAACCGTACGAATATATACACGTACTCATTGACGCCCATATTTACGAAAACCAGATTTCTTATGTGAAAGAGATATTAAAGAGAGAGCCGCGAAAATTTCCAACACTTGAAATTCGTCCAGATATCAATTTTAAAGATATATTTGAATTTCATAGCGGAAACTTTGTTCTATCTGACTATGATCCTTATCCTGCAATTAAAGGTATTCCGGTAGCAATATGAAATAAAGGAGGTGAAATATATGAAAGAACTTTCCATAGTCGTTGCTATAAATCAGAATGGTGTGATTGGTTGCAAAGGTGAAATTCCCTGGTATCTTCCGTCTGACTTAAAACGTTTTGCTGATTTAACTAGCGGTCATCCGGTAATTATGGGTAGAAAAACTTACGAATCTGTCATTGAAAGGTTAGGACATCCCTTAAAAAACAGAACAAATATAATTCTCACAAATAATGGGGATTTCAAGATCGCAGAAAGTTGCAAAATAGTTTCTTCTTTTGAAGAAGCCATAGAAGTTGCTGAAAAAGAAGTTGGTTCCGAGGAAATTTTTATTATAGGCGGAGCTGAAATTTATAAATTAGCGTTGCCGCGATCCACCAAAATGTATATTACTAAGGTGAACTCTGAATGTGATGGGGATGTTTTCTTTCCTGATTATAACAGGAAGGAATGGAAATTAGTATTTGCTAAAAATCTTGTCTATGATAAAGATACTTTTAAATCAACTTTCCTTATCTATAAGAGAAAAAAAGAAACATTTCTTAATTTTGCTCATGCAAGAGATACTCAACAGGAATCTCTTATGGAAAAAATAAAAAAAGACGGAGTTTGTCCTTTTTGCAGGGAGAATCTTGAGAAGTATCATCCTCGGCCGATTATCAAAGAAGGCGAATGGTGGGTTGTCACTGCGAACATGTTTCCTTATGAAGGAACAAGTATTCACCTCCTTTTCATCTACAAAAACCATGCTGTGACGATTCGTGAGGTTGAATCTAATGAAGCTAAGATTGAGCTTTGGGATTTGATTTCATGGGCAACGACACAATACAAGATTGATGGTGGAGCCTTTTTTGTTCGGTTTGGAGATACTGAACGAACAGGCGGAAGCGTTAATCATCTTCACGCTCAGTTAATTGTCGGTGAGGCAGAAAGGTCTGGAAATGCAGAGTCTCTAAAAGTAAAATTGGGATATAAAAGGAAAAAATAAATATATCCAAAAAATAAAGCCCTTCACGACTAAAAAATCGTGAAGGGCTTCTTTAATTTTGAGCTTATTCTACTAAAACAAGCTCAACTCCTTTATATTTTAGTATTTCTTGTCCATCAAGGACCGCATATCCTTGATGAAAATAACACTTTTTTATGCCAGTTCTGGCAATCAATTTAGCGCAGGGAGGACACGGGAAATCAGTTATGAAAATATCTGTCCCCAGTAGGGCAATTCCTCTTTTTGCCGCTTCTGCAATAACCGTTGCTTCTGCATGCTCTGCTGTTGAAAGTTCAATATGAATACCTCGTTTGAAAATGCTGCGAGGGTCGCCGAAGACAGATGGCATTTGCGGGTCGGGAAGATGTTGGTTATGCGCCATTATGATTATTTCTCCATTTTTGATAACGGCGGCTGATGTTTGTCGCCACCAGTCAAAGCTTTTTTGAGATTCTTGTATAATCTTCTCCATTATTTCTTTCTCAAAGTCGCTTAGAGAAATAATCCTGTGGACTTCCACCTTCTTTTTTTCTTCTACATTATCACGATGCCATCTGAGAAAGATTGGCATAAAGATAGCTTCCTTTTCCTTAAAATATCTATCTATAATCGCCCGAGATATGTCTTCGCTTGGCGCTATTATTTTAAGTGGTGGATCTATTAGCGCGCGGATAATTTTCTGATTTAATACTTCAACAGAGGCAAAAGGAAACCATTCTTCAATTGCTTTGATTGTCATTTTTGGCGGAAGGGCCCTGATGGAATCTTTTCGTTTCAGGTAATCAAACTCTGGAAGAAAATTTTCAAGAATTTCATCTCCTATTAGATATATTGTATTGCTATATATTAAATTATCAAATAAGAAATTGAAATATCCTTTATGGAGAACTGGAATATAGGCAATAATAATTGTTTTCATTGCTTGCCCTCCTGTATCTCTTTTAGCTTTTCTTCAATCAGCTTTATAAAATCATTTGTCAGATTTTTTGCGAAATTGTGAATACCTTGCGTATGTAGTATCCGAATTTTCGCAGTAGTGCTAGTAATAGCTTGGGGTTCAAGAAGCGCCACTTTACCGCATAGTTTCTCTCTCTCTCTTATACCTTCCTCGCTATGTCTTGAAGTTTTTGATAAAACTAAAACATCAGGTTTTACAGTATTGATGAGATGATATTGCGGAGCGTTGTGTGGCTTTAATACAATTACATCGACATGTCTTAGATGGGCGAGCACTGATATGCGTTCTATCTCCGGCACAACTGGACGATTTGGGCCTTTCCGCGCTCTAATTTTTTCATCACTATCAACGCCGACTATCAAAATATCGCCCATTTTCTTGGCTTTCTCCAGATATTCGGCATGGCCGATATGGAAAATATCAAAAGCTCCGGAAGTAAGCACTATTTTTAGTCCCATTTCCTTCCAATATTCTACAAGCATGGATAGTCTTCCGTAATCGGTAATAAATCTTTCTTTAAAACTAGTTTCATCTCCAAAAATTCCAGTATTAATTGCCATAGCTATTCCTCCCTTTCTTTAAAAAAGTGTTAGTTTTTCTATCTTATTCTATTTATTATAATGTCCTAATTATATTCTTATATAAAAATCATCACAAAGTCAATAATATTTAGTTTATTAATTGATATAACCCCTTTTTTATTTTATAATCCAAACTATGAATATTAAGCGCGATTTGGAATTTTTATATGAAGTCGGTTCTTTCAGGTTTTTGCAAAGAACCTGGAAACAATTTTTAAATCCTGATTTTCAAAATATATCAGAGCACACCTTAAGAGTGCTCTGGATTTCTTTAATTTTGGCAAAATATGAAGGCGTTAAAAATTGCGAAAAATTATTAAAAATGGCATTAGTTCATGATTTATCGGAAAGCAGAAGCGGAGATGTAAATTATCTGTCAAGGCAATATTGCGAAAGAATGGAAGATATGGCAATTAATGATATTTTTAAAAATACTATTTTAGAAAATGAATTTATTAAGCTTTGGCAGGAATATGAAAAAAAGAAATCTTTGGAGGCAAAAATCATCAAAGACGCCGATAATCTGGATGTTGATTTAGAATTATGCGAACAAGAAGCAAGGGGGCATAAGTTAAAGAAAATATGGTTAAAAAATCGCCAAAGGGCGGTTTATGAAAAATTATACACAACATCTGCCAAGAAATTCTGGAAAGAAATTATTAAATCCAGTCCTCATGATTGGCATTTAAACGCCAGAAATCGCTTTAACAACGGTGACTGGAAAAAGTGAAATTTCATTGACTTTTTTGCCTAAATCATAAATACTAAATTAGTAAAATTGTTAATTAGTGGATTAGTTAATTAGAAATACGAACCAATTAACCAGTTGACCAGTTGACTAAACTATGGGTGGCGTACCGACAAAACATCATACCAGTTCCAAAACTCGGCGGAGGCGGTCTCATTTGGCGTTAAAATCCGCCAATCTTTTTGCTTGTTTAAATTGCCAATCGCCGATTTTGCCGCATAGATATTGCGCGAATTGCGGAAATTATAAAGGGAAGATTATTAAAGAACCAAAATTGAAAATTAAAAAATAGAATAGAATAAAAAATAATGGCCACAAGGCATATCGCTAGAAGCATCGCTCTTCAATCATTATACGAATGGGATTTTCACAATAGGAAGGCGGATTTAACTCAGATAGTTGAGCGCGACATTGAAGAATTCGGCGCCGGAATTGACGAGCCGGATTTTGTCTGGCGCATTATTAAAGGCGTAACTGAGCATATTGAAGCCATTGATAAGATAATTGAAAAAGCCGCTCCCCAATGGCCGCTCAGCCAGATTTCTTTAATTGACCGGAATATTTTAAGAATCGGGCTTTATGAATTATTGTATGCTGATAAAGCTGAAATACCGGAAAAAGTGGCGATTAACGAGGCAATTGAATTGTCAAAAAATTACAGCGGCAATAATTCAAGCAAATTTGTTAATGGCGTTTTAGGGACGGTGTATAAGGAAATAGGAATAAAAGCATGACTTATGACTTATGACCAATAACTTTTTGTTATTTGTTATAAGTTATTAGTTATTAGCTGAAAATCGTGGATTTATCGAGTTTAGAAAGAAAAATAGAATATCAGTTTAAAAATAAAAACCTTCTTAAAGAAGCTCTTACTCATCGTTCTTATCTTAATGAAAATCCTTCGTGGGGCAAAGATTTTTTGAGTCCTCATAACGAGCGCTTGGAATTTTTAGGCGACGCTGTGCTTGAGTTAGTAGTTACGGAAAACCTTTTTAAAAATTATTCCCGTTCTTCCGAAGGCGAATTGACAAGCATCAGGTCAGCTTTGGTTAATTATCAGATGCTGGCAGATATTTCAAGAGACATTGTTTTAAGCGACCATATATTATTATCTCGCGGAGAGGCCAAAGACACAGGCAAGGCTAGGGATGTTATTTTAGCTAATGCTTTTGAATCTCTTATCGGCGCTATTTATCTTGACGCCGGCTATGAAGGAGCGGAAAAATTCATAAATTCTTTTGTGATGAAGAGGGTGGCGGAAGTAATGGAGAAAGAGCTTTATAGAGATCCCAAAAGTTTCCTTCAGGAAATAATTCAAGAAAAAATGAAAATTACTCCGACATACGATGTTATTTCGGAGAAAGGGCCGGACCACGCGAAAATTTTCAGAGTCGGCGTTTATTTCGGCGCTCAGCTGATTGGTGAAGGCGAGGGTTATTCAAAACAGGAAGCGGAGGTAGAAGCCGCAAAAGTGGCGTTAAAAAATGTTTCTTAAATCTTTAGAATTGAACGGTTTTAAGTCTTTCGCGCAGAAGACTGTTTTGGAATTTCCCAAGGGAATCACGGCGATTGTCGGGCCGAACGGTTCTGGCAAAAGCAATGTGATAGACGGAATCCGCTGGCTATTGGGCGAGCGCGACGCAAAAAATTTAAGAGGCAATAAAATTGAAAATCTGATTTTTGCCGGCAGTCCGCAGAAATCAAGGGCGGGATTGGCTTCAGTCGGGCTTTTTTTTGACAATAAATCCGGCTTTTTTGACAAAGATTTCAGTGAAATATTAATTACGCGTCGGGTAAGCCGCGACGGCAATTCGCAATATTTTCTCAATAAATCCGAATGCCGGTTGAAAGATATTGTTGATTTTTTCGCCAAAGCGCGGCTTGGCACTAAGGGATTAACCATTATTAATCAAGGCAGCAGTGATTTGTTTGTTAGGGCAAATTCCGAAGAAAGGCGGCTGATGATTGAAGAAGTTTTGGGTCTTAGGGAATTTCAGATTAAAAAATTAGAAGCTAAAAGGAAATTGGAAAATACGAATATAAATCTTGAAAAAGTAAAAGCGGTAATTGAAGAAGTTGTGCCGCGCTTAAAAATGCTTCGCCGCCAGACAGCTAAATGGGCAAAAAGAGAACAAGTGGAGCAGGAATTAAAAGAAATAGAAAACAATTATTTTTCTTTTAAGATTGGCGTAATTGACGGGGAAAACGAAAAATTTCGCGCTGAATTGAAAAATTTAGCGAGCCAAACGGCAGTTGTTAATAATGAATTAAAGATTTTAGAAAGCGAAGTTAAAAAAATTGAAGGAAAGTCGAAACGCCATGGATTAGACGATGTTAGGAGCCAGAAAAATAATTTAGCGGATAAAAGGTTTGAATTGCAGAAAGAAATCAGCCGTTTAGAAGCAAAAATGGAAATTTTCGGAAACGTAAAAGAAATTACAATTCAGGATTTTGATAGTAATGAGCTTTTGAGTTTTTTAAGCGAAGTAAGAGCCAATCTTGAAAATAGCGTAAAAACGGAAGAATTTAAAGAACTTGCCGCGGCGGTTAAAAATCTGATTATCAGGATTGATGAGTTTTTAAACCCAAAATCAAATAAAAATATTAATCCAAATTTTAATAAATTAGAGCATCCGTTAGCTGGCAGAAAAGAGTTTGAAAATTTGAGAAATAATTTAGCGAAAGAAATCGGCGAGGTTGAGGAAAAATTGAAAATTTTTGAAAAAGAAGAAGTGGAAATAACCGCCGGCCTTGAAGATTTCAATAAAAATTTCCAAAAAGCTTTTGAGGCGTTTGAAAAGAAAAAAGACGATTTCCAATTATTGGAAAATAAAAAGCAGAAAATAAATTTTGAGCTTGAAAAATTAGATTTAAAATTAAGAGATTTAGATATTCAGGCCGGCCAAAATGGCAGGAAAATTGAAGAATTTAGATTAATCGTGAAAAATAATCAATCGGCGGAGAGTTTTATCGCAAATGAGCGAGCAGATTTGTCAGAAGCGGAAAGAAAAATGTTTCGGTTAAGGGCGGAATTGGCGAATATCGGCGAAATAGACGAATCTTTGCTTAAAGAAACGGAAAGCACGGAAAATCATTTTAATTTCCTATCGTCGCAAGTTACTGATTTGGAGCGCGCCGTGGCTGATCTGGCAATTCTTATAAAAGATTTGGAAGAAAAAATCCATTCGGACTTCAGTAATGCGTTTCAATCCATTAATGATAATTTTGACAAGTTTTTTAAGCTGATGTTTAAGGGCGGACACGCCAAGATGAAAATTAAAAAATCAAAATTCAAAAATCAAAATGACAATTTAAAAATTCAAAATAACAATGAAATTAATGAAATAGAAGATAAACAGGAAGAAGAAAAAGAGGAGAAAGTCGGGGTGGATATTGAATTAAGTTTGCCGAAAAAGAAAATTGGCAGCTTGGAAATGCTTTCTGGCGGGGAAAAAAGCTTGGTTTCCATTGCCGCTTTATTTGCCTTGATTTCCGTCAGTCCGCCGCCGTTTCTGGTTTTAGACGAAATTGACGCGGCATTGGATGAGAAAAACTCCGCAATGTTTGCTAATTTAATCAAAGAATTTTCCTATCAGACGCAGTTCATTATTGTCACCCATAATCGGTCAGTAATGGAATCAGCCGATATGCTTTATGGCATCACAATGGAAGAAGAGGGAGTTTCTAAAGTATTGTCGTTGAAACTTGACACCGTAAATTAAAAACTATAAGCTAAAATCTATTATGTTAGCCATTAAATTCAGAAGAATAGGGAAAAAAGACCAGCCGAGTTATAGAATAGTTGTTTCTGAAAAAAAGTCCAAAGTTTTTGGTAAGTTTATTGAAGACCTTGGGTGGTATGACCCGAAAAGCAAAAAATTCAATATCAACAAAGAAAGAGCGCAATATCGGCTGAAAACCGGCTGCCAGCCGACTGACACAGTTCACAATTTTCTTGTAAAAACAGGCGTAATTAAAGGGCCCAAAAGGCCAGTTCATTCAATTTCAAAAAAGCAGGAAGAAGTAAAATCACAGGAAACAGCTCAACCGACAGCTTAAATTTTTGATATTCAAAGATAGATTTATTATATAAAAGGTCGAATGAAAATCAGAATTAAAAGATTAAAATAGCTATGGAAGCAAAAGACCAGAATTTTCTTGAGTTCTTGATTAAATCCATTGTTGACCATCCTGACGAGGTTAAAGTTGAAAGGAAAGTTGACGAAATGGGAGTTCTTTTGACTCTTCACGTGCATCCGACCGATATGGCTCAGATTATCGGCAGGCGCGGCGCAACGGCTCAGTCTATCCGATCGCTTTTAAAAATCGTCGGAATCAAAAATAACGCCAGAGTTAATTTGAAAATCGCCGAGCCGGAAGGTTCAATGAGAGAACAAAGAGAGCCAAGGTCATCCGTTGACCAGGCAGTAGAAGGAATCAATAATTACTAAACCAAAAATTACGAAGTGGGACTTCGTAAATTCGTAAAATCCCCCGCATTGCGGGGGATTTTTAATTGAAAAACAAGCGTAAATATGGTAAAAAATGAGTAATGATGAAACAAGAATCATTGCGGCAAATTGAAAAATTAGTGGAGAAATACGAGAATTTTCAGAGATTTTATTACGTTATAATGTTATAATATAAATATGAATCCAGTCATAAAAAAAGAAAATGGAGTTGTTTTTACTCCTGAATGGGTAGTGGATTTTATGGTTAGTGAGATATTAAACAGTAAAAAAATCACAGGAAAAGAAAAAATACTTGATGCGGGTTGCGGCGAAGGAATTTTTGCGACCATCGCGGCGCAAAAATTCGCAAAATTATCAGGAAAAAAGATAGAAAAAGTCATAGAAGAAAACATTTATTTTATTGATATAACAGAAGAATATACAAGAAAAACTAAACAAAATTTACAAAAATTATCAAAAAATAAAATTATAAAATATAATGCGATAATTGATGATTTTTGTTTTCATGATTTTGATGAAAAATTTGATTTTATAATCGGTAATCCGCCTTATGTTCGCATACAAAATTTAAATGAAAGGAAGGAACAGTTGCAAAAAAAATATATAACTGCTTCCAGCGGGTCAATTGATTTATATTTTTGTTTTTTTGAGCAAGCATTAAAATTATTAAATAAAGATGGCAAAATTGCTTTTATTACTCCAAATTCTCATTTTTATTCGGCAGCGGGAAAAAATCTGCGCAATTTATTAATGTTTCATTTGGCAAAAATAATAAATTTCGATTATTTTCAGATTTTCAAAGATGCCACTACATATACGGCGATTACATTTTTACAAAAAGAAGATGGTGTTAGTTTTTCATACGCGGAAAATTTTAAGAATAATTTTAAAAATCTTAAATATAAAAAAATATCTATTAAAAATATGAAATCTGAAAGGTGGGAATTTTTCGATGAAAAATATCTAGATAAAATTGTTAAACTTAATAAGGAATATTCTACGCTTCTGGAAATAGCGGACATTCATTATGGAATAGCTACGCTTAAAGACGATATTTATATTTTTTCGCCTGAAAAAGATTGTAATAATTATTTTTATTTTAGCGATTTTAAGATTGAAAAAAACATTTGTGTTCCGATTATTAAAGCATCAACATATAAAGGCGAAAATCAAAACTTTTTTTTGATTTTTCCTTATGAAAATGAAAAAATAATACCAAAAAATATTTTTCAAAAAAATTATCCTGAAACATATAGATATTTATTATATTATCGCGATATTTTGGAAATGAGAGATAAGGGCGGGGGTAAAAATTATGAGGAATTTTACGCTTTTGGCAGGAATCAAGGGTTAAAAACCAGTTTTGGTAAAAAAATCATAACTAGTACTATGAATATAGCACCGCGCTTTTACGTGGTTGAAAATAAAGAAACAAGTTTTTATGCCGGCTATTGTATTAAACCTCGAAATAATATAAATATTTATGAATTATGCGAAGCGTTGAATTCTGATTTAATGAAAGAATATATTAATTCTGTTTCAAAAAGTTATCGTGGAGGATATAAATCATATGCAAAAAGTTTTTTAAAAGATTTTGCGCATCCCCAATTTTATAAAAATCAACCAGTATTATTTTAACTAAAAATATTATGGATAATCTGCAAAATAAATTTATGAAAGCGATTAACGCCTCTTTTGCGGCTTATAATAAGAAAGGCGGCGCAAGAAGCAATAAAAAGTTAATTCCAATTCATAAATTTTTATCAGAAATAATTTTAGAAAAGCTTAAAAATAGATATTCAATAAAATCTTTGGGAATCGGCGACGGTAAAGAAGCGACAATAGACGGAAAATATTACCCAAAAGACCTTGATGTGGCTATATTTAAAAATAATAAAATTGTAGCGACTATCAGTTTTAAATTTATCACCTCAAATTATAAACAGAACGCAAACAATTATTTTGAAGGCCTTATGGGAGAAACTGCTAATATAAGGCGACAGAATATCGGATTTGCTCATTTTTTAGTGCTTCGCGGACATACGCCGTATTATTCAAAAAATAAAGGTAATTTGCGAGGGAAACAAAAAGGAATAGAAATTATATCTGAAAAACATCTTCAAAAATACATAAAGTTATTTAATGATATGGATTTCCCTCATAAGCCGGATTTAATAGGAATTTGTATTTTAGATTTTGATAAAAATAAAAAAGCGAAATTTGTTAATCTAAATGATTTTGATTTTTCTGTTGAAACGAGACAATTGCTTAAAAATGAATTTTCTTTAAATAATTTTTTAGATAAATTTATACATCTTATAAATTTAAAAAGTTAAAAAATTAGACCAAATTTTAGACCAAGAAGAATATAAAGAATTAAAATCAGAAATTGATAAAACCAATAAAGAAATAGACGAAAAAGTTTATGAATTATATGGATTGACGGAGGAGGAGGTTAAAATCATTGAAAAATAATAATTAAAATGGCTAAGAAAAAAGATAAAATTCAAGAAATTATAGAAAGGAGCGGCAATGACCTGCAATTTCGAATTGTAAATTATTTAGAGAGTCATAAATGGGAAGTCTCTATAAGTCCATATTATAACGATCCATCTACTGGAAAACCGAGAGAAATTGATATTGTGGCTATTCTCAAATGGTCGATAAAGGATGATTTCGGGCATTTTAAACTGGGTGAATTGGCAATTCGATTATTTGTTGAATGTAAATATATTAAAGACGATGTCATTTTTTGGTTTAGGCAGAAAAATATGTTATCAGCTATTAAATTAGCTAAAGACAATAATATTTTGTGCGATAAGCAGGATTGTTATCTTAATCAAAATAAGGTAAGTCAACATCATTATATAGATAATGTTCAGGTAGCGAAAATAGCGGCTAAAAGCTACAATCGTGACGATATTTTTGAGGCGATGAATCAGTGCTTGAACGGACTTATCTTTTTTGGGAATAATAGTAATATTTCAACTTCATACCATATTGATTTTCCACTTATAGTGACTAATTCATTTAAAAATATTCACAAACGTGATCAAAATAACGGATACGTCCAAATTACAGAACCGTTTCAACTCGAAGTTGATTATTCGTATAAACAGACAAGAAGTGATGGAAGAATAACAGATGTAACAAAATATTTTTTAATAGATATTATGAGTTTTGATAAACTTGATTCGTTTTTACAAGATTTAGAGAACAGGGACATTAAATTATTTCGAGACAATTTGCAATGGGATTTAGAACGTCAGGAAAGACAAAATCGTGAACAATTGAATAATAATTCACATGATCCCTATTATTAATAATAACTCCGCGGCGCTAATTTAGGGGTTTATACAAAAATTCGCTTCGGCGGATTTTTGATTGGAGATATGGTAAAATAAATTTATGGCTTTAAGGGAAAATAATTTTGCGTATATTGATGGCGCAAATTTATATAAAGGCGTTGAGTCGTCGGCATGGAAACTTGATTATCAGAATTTCAGATCGTGGATGCGTCAAAAATTTGGCGTTACTGACGCGTATATATTTATTGGTCTTATTTCAAAGAACGCAGATTTATACACGTCTTTACAATCCAAGGGGTATGAATTGGTATTTAAGGAAATTGTTTACGACGGGTCGGGGAAAGCAAAAGGTAATTGTGATGCAGATTTGGTGCTCCAAGCCGCAAGAGATTATTACGAAAACCATTCTATGTCCGCTTTGCTTGTTTCAAGCGATGGGGATTATGCGCCACTCGTTCGTTTCTGGCAAGAAAAGAAAGTCCCTTGCGCTATTATATCTCCTGCGCCTACTGCTAAGTGTTCAATTTTATTAAAACGGACAGGGGTGCCGATTATATATCTTGAAGACGTGAAGCATAAGTTATCGTTTAGTAATTCAAAATGAAAAAGCCCCCGGCACGGACGTATCCGTACAGGGGTCTTTTTCGTAGTAATATTATAAATATACCAAGCTATTAGACAAAGTCAATAAGTTTATCCACAAGCAATTTATATTATGCGTTTTAATATTATTACAATTTTTCCTCGTATTTTCGATTCGTATTTAAACGAATCAATTTTAAAGCGGGCGCAGAAGAAAAAACTGGTTAATTTTAAAATCCATAATTTGCGTGATTTTACAAAAGATAAGCATAAAAAAGTTGACGACCGGCCGTTTGGCGGAGGGCCGGGAATGGTGATGCAAATTCAGCCGATTATCAGAGCGGTTGAATTTGCAAAGTCAAAAGCCAATCCGCCGGCTGGCGGAAAAAAATTAAAAATAGGAGTTATTTTATTTACGCCCGGGGGAAAGCAATTTGATAACAAAATAGCGGCGCAAATGGCGAAAAATTATAACCAGCTGATTTTAATCTGCGGCCGGTATGAAGGCATTGATGAAAGAGTAAAAAAAGCTATTAAAGATTTAGGATTGAAAGTGCGGGAAATTTCTATTGGCCCCTATGTTTTGACTGGCGGAGAGCTTCCGGCAATGGTTTTAATTGATTCTGTCTCCCGCCAAATTACCGGCGCGCTTGGCAATATAAAATCATTAGAAGAAAGACGGTATGGTTTGCCGGTTTACCCCCACACCAAACAAAGTTATGGTGTGGGGGTTTATACCCGGCCGGAAATATTTATGCATAAGGGCAAAAAATATAAAACTCCGGAAGTTCTGCTTTCCGGCAATCATAAAAAAATCGATGAATGGCATAAAAATAAAATAAAAAGATAAATTTGAAAACTATTGACATTTAAAATTTTTTAATATATCATTATAAACAATTATGAAGTCCCGACCCAATCGGGACTTTGTTTCAAAAAATCTCAGATAAAATGGATTTAAAATCTTTAAACAGAATAATAGAGCAAATTGCCGATGAAAAAGGGCTGGACAAAGCCGCTATTTTAGAAGTGGTTGAATCCGCCATATCTGCCGCTTACCGGAAAGAATACGGCAAAAGGGGAGAAAATATCAAAGCCAAGCTTGATTTAAAAACCGGCAATATTAACTTTTGGAAAACGCGCCTTGTTGTTGATGAAACGATGGTAATTTTAGTTTCCGAAGATAATAAGGAGCAGAGAGAAAAAATAAGAGAAAGAAATATTGAAGGCGAAGAAATACTTCCTTTTTATAGCGCTGATCGCCATATTTTAATAAATGAAGCGAAGGAGATTAAGACTGATGTTCAGTTAGGAGAAGAGCTTGAATTTCCCTTGGAAGAACATGAAGATTTCGGACGCATTGCCGCCCAAGCCGCCAAGCAGGTGATATTGCAGAAAATAAAAGAAGCGGAAAGAGATTCAATTAGAAAAGAATATCAGACAAGAGAAGGCGAAATTGTCAGCGGCGTTATCCAACGGATGGAACGCGGGAATGTTTATATTGATTTAGGCCGGGCTATCGGCGTGATGTTTTTTAATGAAACAATTCCCGGCGAGTTTTATAAAATCGGCGAAAGATTGAGATTTTATCTTTTAGCGGTTCAGGAAGAATCGGGAAGATTGCCGGGCTTGGTGCTTTCCCGATCGCATCCGAAGTTTGTAAGCAAATTATTTGAAATTGAAGTTCCTGAAATCCACGAAGGAACAGTAGAAATAAAAGCCATCGCCCGGGAGGCCGGCAGCCGCACAAAAATTGCCGTTGCTTCAACTGTGTCCGGAGTTGATCCTATCGGCGCCTGCGTAGGGCCGCGCGGCACGCGGGTAATGGCCGTGACTAATGAATTAGGCAATGAAAAAATTGACATTATTGAATGGTCGGAAGATCCGGATAAATTTGTTGCGGCGTCGCTTTCTCCTGCTAAAGCGAAAGGCGTGGAAATTTCGACGAAGCGCGAGGCGAAAGTTTTTATTCCCGAAGATCAGCTAAGTTTGGCGATAGGCAAGGGCGGGCAGAATGTCAGGCTGGCGGCTAAGCTTACCGGATGGAAAATAGACGTCCGTTCGCTTTCCCGGCCGGACGAAGTTTTAAGCGAAGGGGTGGCGGCAATTGAAGAAGAAACTGCTGTTGCGGAAGAAACATCAGATGTTGAAAAATCAAAAAAAGAAGAGTAGAATATACGGCAAACATAAAGTTATTTCTTCAACCCGCTCACGCCCCGCTTTGTGGGGCTGCGCTTCCGTTTAGGTTTCAGAAACAACTTTATATTTGCCTTAAATAATTAATACTATGCAAATTTTAATTCTTATCCCGGCATTTTTAGCGATTATCTATAGTTTTTATATTATTTATTGGCTCCGCAAACAACCGGAAGGCGACGAGTCAATGAAGGAAATTTCCAACGCCATTCGCGCCGGCGCTAATGCTTATCTTAATCGCCAGTCAAGGGCTATTGCAGTAGTCGCTGTTATTTTATCAATCATTCTTTATTTCACTTTTGGTTGGATTTCGGTTGTTGGATTTTTAATTGGCGCCATTGCTTCGGCAGTTGCCGGCTATATCGGCATGAATATCGCGGTGCGTTCCAATTCTAAAACAACTGAAGCCGCTAAAAAAGGGTTGGCATCGGCATTGCGGCTGGCTTTTAATGCCGGCTCGGTTACCGGTTTTTTAGTGGCGGCACTGGGCTTATTAAGCGTAAGCATTTTTTATTATTTAGTTGATGATGTCCGGCCGCTGATATCATTAAGCTTCGGCGCGAGTTTGATTTCGGTTTTTGCCCGTTTGGGAGGCGGTATTTATACTAAAGCCGCTGATGTTGGGGCGGATTTGGTCGGCAAGGTAGAAGCCGGTATTCCTGAAGACGATCCTCGTAATCCGGCGGTTATCGCCGATAATGTCGGGGATAATGTCGGCGATTGCGCCGGAATGGCTGCTGACTTATTTGAAACTTATGTTGTCACTTTAACCGCGGCTTTGCTTTTAGGGTCTTTAGTAATCGGCCAAAATGGCATTGCTTTTGTTATTTCTTTGGCTTCGGTGGCTATCTTGGCTTCTATAATCGGCAGTTTTTTCGTAAGACTTGGCAAATCAAACGGATCGGGAAAAATTATGCGCGCTCTTTATAAAGGTTTCTTGTCGTCAATTATAGTTTCCGCGATTCTTTTTTATCCTTTGACAAAATATTATTTTGCCGGAGATTATTTGAATATATTTTTCAGCGCTTTAGTTGGTTTAGTAGTAACGGTATTTATGGTTTTTATTACCGATTATTATACTGCCAAGCATTATCGGCCGGTTCAATCTATTGCCGAAGCGTCTGTTTCCGGACATGGCACTAATATTATTATGGGTTTGGCGGTTGGAATGGAAGCGACATTTTTGCCGATAATCGTGATTATTGCCGGTATTTTAATCAGTTTCTGGCTGGCCGGACTTTTTGGAATTGCGATTTCCGCGATGGCGATGCTTTCAGCCGCCGGCATGGTTGTGGCAATTGATTCTTTCGGGCCGATTACCGACAACGCCGGAGGCATTGCGGAAATGACTAATCAGCCTCAAGAAGTGCGCGAGATAACAGACAGCCTTGACGCGGTTGGCAATACTACAAAGGCGATAACTAAGGGATATGCCATTGCTTCGGCTGGCTTGGCCGCTTTGGTTTTGTTTGCCAGCTATGTTGAAGAAGTTAAATTATTTATAAGCGATATTGCTTTTGATTTGCAGGACCCCGATGTAATCGCCGGCTTGCTTTTAGGAGCGGCTATTCCATATTTATTTTCTTCAATGGCGATGCGGGCAGTCGGAAAAACTGCCGGCGCTGTGGTTGATGAAGTAAGAAGGCAGTTTCGGGAAATCAGCGGCATTATGGAAGGTACTGCCAAGCCGGAATACGGCAAAGCAGTTGATATTGTAACTAAAGCCGCTTTGCGGCAGATGATTATTCCTTCGCTTATTCCGATAGTTTCTGTTTTAGTTGTCGGCTTTGCGCTTGGCGCGAAGTCGTTAGGAGGATTTTTAATCGGTTCTATTATTTCAGGGTTATTTATCGCCATTAAAATGACTTCCGGCGGAGCGGCTTGGGATAACGCTAAAAAGCATATTGAATCAGGAAATCATGGCGGCAAAGGTTCGGAAGCGCATAAGGCGGCAGTAACCGGCGATACGGTCGGCGACCCATATAAAGATACTGCCGGTCCGGCGATTAATCCATTGATAAAAGTAATTAATATTGTAGCATTATTAATAGTTAGATTTTTAAAATAAATTTTATGCTAATACCAACAGTAATAGAAAAATCACAATATGGCGAAAGAGCTTATGATATTTATTCAAGATTATTAAAAGATCGCATTATTTTCCTTGGCGGGCCGATTATGGACCAGGTGGCAAATAGCATTATCGCCCAGCTTTTATTTTTAGAGCACGAAGATCCGAAAAAAGACATTATTCTTTATATTAATAGTCCGGGCGGAGTGGTGACTGCCGGCATGGCAATTTACGATACTATGCAGCATGTTAAGCCAGATGTTTCAACTATTTGCGTTGGCATGGCGGCTTCTATGGGCGCGGTGCTTTTGGCAGCCGGCAAAAAAGGAAAAAGATTTTCTTTGCCGAATTCGGAAATCTTGCTTCACCAGGTTTTGGGCGGCGTCGAAGGCCAGGCGGTGGAAGTGGAAATTCACGCCAAGCAGATTATTAAAATTAAAGACCGGCTTAATCAGATTCTGGTTAAGCACACCGGCCAGCCGATTTCAAAAATAGAAAAAGACACTGACCGTGATTTTTTTCTTACGGCTTCAGAAGCTAGAGAATATGGTTTGATAGACGAGATAATCAAGGCGAAGAGATAGATATAATAAATTTTAGTTTAAAAAATGCCTTTGACTCAAGGCATTTTTTGTTTTATATTTACTTTGAATTACAAAATAGAAAGTTTTTATCTCAATATTTAAATCATGCGGATTTTAATAAAGGAAATTATAAATAAAGAAAATCAGGAAGTGGAATTAAAAGGCTGGGTGGATGCGCGCCGGGATCATGGCAAGCTGATTTTTATTGATTTGCGGGACCGAAGCGGCATTTGCCAATTAGTTTTTTTGCCTAAGGAAAAAGAAATTTATGAATTGGCGAATAAACTGCGTTCTGAATGGGTGGTAAAAATAATCGGAGTTGTCGGCCAGCGGCCGAAAGGAATGGAAAATCCGGCGATTGAAACCGGCAATCTAGAAATACAGGTGGAAAATCTGGAAATCATCAATCAGTCAGAAACTCTGCCGATTGGCATTGATACTGACGGCTATGAAATCGGCGAAGACGTGAGAATGAAGTACCGCTATCTTGATTTGCGGAGAAAGCGCTTGCAGAAAAATTTAAGGAATCGCGTCAAAGTAATTAAATTTATCCGCGATTTTCTTGCAGAAAAAGATTTTATTGAAATTGAAACGCCGATTATCAATAAATCAACGCCAGAAGGTGCGCGCGATTATCTGGTGCCGGCGCGTCTGCACTCGGGAAAATTTTACGCCTTGCCGCAGTCGCCCCAGCAATTCAAACAGCTTTTAATGGTTGCCGGCTTTGAAAAATATTTCCAAATTGTCCGGTGTTTCCGCGATGAAGATACACGTGGCGACCGTCAGCCGGAATTTACCCAGCTGGACTTGGAAATGAGCTTTACTGATCAGGAAGAAATTTTAAATTTGACCGAAGAATTATATTTGAATCTGGTAAGAGCTTTGTATCCCGACAAAAAAATCAAACTTACCGAAGAAGGCAGAATTCCGAGAATGTCTTATAAAGAAGCAATGGAAAAATATAATACTGACAAGCCGGACATAAGAAGCGACAGAAACAATCCGGACGAATTAGCGTTTTTATTTATAGTGGATTTTCCGATGTTTGAATGGAAAGAAGCGGAAAAGCGCTGGGACGCAGTGCATCATCCTTTTACGATGCCGAAATTCGTAATGCCGAAAACAGAAAGCGTTGAGGAATTTTGGAATTTATTTAAAAAAGACCCGGCTTCTATTCTTGCTCATCAATATGATTTTGTCTTAAACGGCTATGAAATCGGCGGCGGTTCAATCAGAACGCATAATCCGGAATTATTAATGGCAGTTTTTGAAGCCATGGGAAACAAGCCCGAAGCGATAAAAGAACAATTTGGCCATTTGTTGGAAGCTTTCAAATATGGCGTGCCGCCGCACGGCGGCATCGCGCCGGGCATTGACCGCTTAGTAATGCTTCTTGAAAACGAGCCGAATATCCGCGAAGTAATCGCTTTCCCTAAAACAGGTGACGGCCGGGATTTGATGACCGGCGCACCTTCGGAAGTAAGCGAAGCGCAACTCAAAGAACTCCATATAAAAATAACAGGAGAAAAATAAGTGCCGAAAAATAAAAATAAGGAAAAATTTTACGCCGGATTGAAAATTGTCATCCGGCAATTGGCGGTTTATAAGAATGAATTAATCATTCTTTCTTTTTTGGGCGTTGTTTCGGCAGTGGCGAACGCGGTAGTGCCTTTTCTGGCCGGCCGGCTTTTTGACGCGATTTTAAGGCCGAGCAAAATTTTTATCGGCGCTTTTTTTGAAATGCCGCTTTGGCTGTTTTTTATAATTTTATGGGCAGTGGTGCGTTTTATTACTGACGCCGTTGACTGGATAATTTCTAAAAAAGGAGTCCAGCTTGAAGAATATACTCATTCCGATTATGTTGTTAACGGTTTTAATATTCTTCTGGAACTTCCATTATCTTTTCATAAAGATAAAAAGTTGGGCGAGATTACCGACAGGATAGATCGCGCCGCCAATTGGATAAGCCGGATTGCCAATGATGTTATTGTCGGGCTTTCGCCGCAGATTTTGAGTGTTTTCGTTGTTTTAATAATCGCTTTTTTCATTAATTATCTCTTAACTTTGGTTTTACTGGTGGCAATCGTTATATATGTGGCTATCCTTATAAAAATCGCGCCTCCTCTTGCCCTACTTCAAAGGAAAGCCAATAAAACTTACAATAAGGCTTATGGCAGCGCCTATGATTCTATTTTCAACGTTATTCAGGTGAAGCAGGCGGTGGCGGAAAAATACGAAAAAAGAAAAGTGTTTAAAAATTTCCGGCTGAAAGCCGCCCGGCTCTGGACTGAGATGATGCACGTCTGGCAGGGTCTTAATCTTTATCAGCGTTTAATAATTACCTCCACCCAGCTTGTTATTTTTGTTATTTCTTTTTATTTTATTCAGGCAGGCAAGATGACTATCGGCGAGCTGGTAATGTTTAACGGCTACGCTTCAATGCTGTTCGGGCCGTTTATACGGCTGGGCAATAATTATAATGTTGTTCAAAACGGATTGATTGCCATTGAGCGGGCGGACAGGATTTTGGCTTCGCCGAAAGAAGTTTATATTCCGGAAAACGCCGTTGTTTTGCCCGCTGTTAAAGGCGAGGTGGAATTCAAAAATGTTTCTTTTGCTTATTCTTCATCTCGGCGCGGAGCAGACAAAAAAAGCAAGCCGGTGCTTGAAGATATTAATTTTAAGGTAAAGGCTGGCGAGGTAATCGCTTTGGTCGGTGAGTCAGGGATGGGTAAAAGCACGCTGGTTGATTTGATTTCCGCTTATTATTTTCCGCTTGAAGGCAAAGTTTTGATTGACGGCCATGATACCCGGAATTTTGACTTGAAATTCCTGCGTTCGCAGATTGCCGTTGTGCCTCAGGAAGTGGTTTTGTTCAATGACACTATTGAGCTTAATATCAAATATGGCTCTTTCGGCGCGTCTTTGAATAGAGTTAAAGAAGCGGCGCGAAAAGCTGACGCGCTGGAATTTATTGAGAAATTCCCGAAAAAATGGAAGCAGATTGTCGGCGAACGCGGCATTAAATTGTCAGTCGGCCAAAAGCAAAGAGTGGCGATTGCCCGCGCGATTTTAAGAAATCCGAAGATTTTGATTTTAGACGAGCCGACTTCGGCTTTGGACGCCAAGGCGGAAAAAGCCATTGCCGAGTCGCTGGAAGAATTAATGAAAGGAAAAACTACTTTTATTATCGCTCATCGCTTAAGCACGGTGCGCAAAGCCGACAGGATTTTCGTCTTGGAAAACGGCAAAATTGCCGAAGAAGGCAGGCACGAAGAGCTTATTAAGAAGCCGAACGGCATTTATCGCGAGCTTTATAATCTGCAAATCGGTTTAAAAGATTGAATTTTGCTGTATAATTATAAATATGGAAAAAAAGCAGGGCGAGTGCAAAAATTTTATAAATTTAGGAGTGGTTTTAAATAATAAAAGGGAAGTTTTAATGATTAAGCGCGCCAAAAAAGAAGAGGGTAAAGAAGGCGCGGTTTTGGAATGGGCTTTTCCGGGCGGCAAGCAAAAATATGAAGAAAGCCGTGAAGATTGCGTAAAGCGTGAAATTCTGGCGGAAACCGGTTACGATATTAAGCCGATCCGACAGATTTCCCTCCGCATTCATCCGCAATTTTTAATCACTATTGTTTATCATCTTTGCCAGCTTAATTTGCCGAAGCCGGCTACCGAGCCGAGCGAACCCCATGAAGTGGCGGAAATTAAATGGGTCAAGCCGGAAAAAATCAAGGAATTAATTACAACCGACTTAGACCCGTTAGTGGCAAAAGAATTGGGGATAAATTAAATTAGTGTGATTTATAAATGGAACTTTTAATTATTATAATTTTGTTAATTTTATTACTTCCTACAGCGTATGTTTCGGTGATTGGAGCGCCAATAGCACTAACAGATAAATTAGTTATTGATAAAATCATAAAAATTGCCGATGTAAAGGACGGCGAAACATTTTATGAATTGGGGACTGGAACTGGCAGAATAATAACTGCTTTTGCAAAAAATAAAAATATTAAAATAGTTGGCTTCGAATTATCGCCGATTTTTTATTTGATCACATTATTAAATTTGAAATTACGGGGCGTAAAGAATTACGAATTGCATTATAAAAATTTCTTTACAGCTGATTTAAAAGAGGCGAATATAGTATTTTGTTTTTTAATACCGAAAACAATGGAAAAATTAAAAGATAAATTTTCGAAAGAATTAAAATCTGGATCAAAAATCATTTCTTACGCGTTTGAAATAGAAGGATGGATGCCATACGCGAAAATTGAAGAAAATAAAAAACTTCCTATTTATTTTTATAAAATAAAATAAATTAATAAATTAGGGAAGGATAGTTTAAACCACCCCTTCCTTTCTGATATGTGACTAATCACGATCTGCCGAACCGTCTTTATAGCCTTGATTTAATCGGTTTTAAAACCGCTTTGGCTATTCCGGTAATCTCCAAAGACAAAGTAATGGGAGTTTTGAATGTGGGGATTATGAAAAATCTTTTTTATTTAGCGTCATTTTTAAAACAACTGGCATAAATTTATTTTTTGGATATTTTTTAATGCCTTTTTCTTTTAACCCGCAATTTTTATAAGCTCTTATTGCCCGTTCGTTATCTGGCCGGACTTCCAGATAAGCTTTGGAATATTTAAGCTTATTAAACGCGATATTTAATACCTTTTTTATAGCGATAGTGCCGATGCCTTTCCCCTGATATTGTTTTTCGCCAATCACAATATGTATTTCAAAAATTCCTTTGCCTCTGTCAGTTAGAGAAACATTGCCAATTAACTTTCGATTGAAAATAATAATAAAGTGATGGTCTTTATTGCTTTTTAGCATATTCATAAAATAACCCCTTAGAATACCATTATCCTTTTTATATCGGCCACTGGTTACTTTTATTAAATCTTTATCTTTCCACCATTTTAAAAAATAAGGCAGGTCTGATTTTTTAATTTTTCTTAATTTGATGTTATTTTTAATCATTATTTAATATTGAAAGTATAAATTAAAAAACTAAGGAAACAAAGTTATTTTTTAAGATATCATCTTATACGCTTTTACATGGGAATAGCAAAAGTACATCAAATTTGGTAACATTGAAATATGAAACTTAATTTCAGAATAAATAAATACTATTTCATTAATCACATAATGCAGTCTTATCGGCAACGGCAAATGAAGCCGTTTCCCGAATGGAAAAAATTAGAGGAAAGATTGCTGAATAAGTATGATAGCGAACCAGCTTATTATTTTTTGAATCTCAGAGATATTGATTGGGCAATGGAAACGATTTCAATTGATAGTGGTTTTGATAATAAATATTTCAGAAAAATTTTCTTGGATAATATTTTAAAATTAGAAAAAATTTATAAAGAAATTATAAAATCTCCAGAATTTAGGAGATTATACAAAGAAACCTTTCAATATCTTAAATTTATAAAAAAACAATGGCGAAAAAATAAAAAAGAAGTTTTTAAAATTATTAACGATTTATCGGGTGTTAAATTGCCTCAAAAACAAATTACCGTTTGTATCACTCATCCAAAACTTAAAAACGGTAGAATGATTCCTAATAAAAATATAATTCTATGGGGACATTCAGAGGATTGGAAAAACTACAGCACCGTGTATCTCTGCCATGAATTAATGCATATTGCAACGGAGAATAAATTTAAAAATCTAGAACTTGGGCATGCTATTATCGAATTGCTTACTGATAACGAATTGCGAATTCGCCTCAATAAAAAAGGAAACTATTTTTATGAAGACAAAAAAGAAATCGGTCATAAATATTTAAAGCTTCTTGAAAAAAAGATTCTCAAATATTGGAAAGAATATTTAGATAAGAAAAACGGAAAAAACATTTTTGAATTTGAAGCGCTTTTATTGAGAAAAAAGTTATTGCAATAAGCTTTTTATAAACTATAAAATATCAATTTTTTTTATCATCCCACGAGGAATGAAGCAATATGTAGGTTTTTTCGATAAAAACCATTGTGAAAATTGAAACAGTAAAGGTTTATTTTCTTTAATTATTTTCGGATTTTTTATTACAATAGATTTTTCATTTTCAAAAAATAATTCTCCCGAAGTTATTATTTTTGTTAAACCAACCGTCATTTCTTTGCCTTTTTGGTAAAAAACAGCATCATTCCAATAAACTTTTATTTTTTTTTTATCCATATTTTATTCGTTAAAAAACCCAATCTTTTTAAATTCAACAATAACTCCTTTAGGAATTAAAAAACCATCAATGGGACGTAAAACGCCTGTTTCTTGATTATATTCAACATTCACTGCTATATTAATAAATTCGTCATTTGCGACAATAATAAAACCGGTTGTTAAGCGTAATGATGGTAATTCTTTAGAAAATTCTTTTGAATATGAATATGCCGCATCTTGCCATAAGATAGTGCAAACGGGATTTTTAGCATTTTGATTATTTAGCTTAATCATATTCATTATATAAATAATAATGCCATATTATAAAAAACTTTGCAAAAAAGAGGAGCCAATAAGGCTCCTCGTAAGATAAAATAAATTATTTTAGTATAAAGATTAATGGAGTAAGCATCATGCGCGTTATTTTCTTTAAAGTTTCATTTCGTTTTATTCGGCGAGCAATGCATGGACTCACGTGATAATAAATTCTTACAAAAATCCTCCCAAAAAAGCTTTTCATAAGAAAGGTATCGCGGAAAATTTTTAGGATTTCTACTTCTGATTCAAAATAATTGCCATAGGCTGCTGTCGCTATAAAGCAATTACCTCCGTTTCCGTGCCTATCTTCTGGGACTTTCCATCCTCCTTCTTTAGCGGCGTCATCCCGTGCGTCATGCCATGCGCTTTTTACATCTCTCTTACTTGAATCTGTATCTTTTGCAGCGTCTTTTTCGGTATATTTATAGCCCATTTTCATCACTCCTTTCTTTTTTGAAGAATGCAATTAATATCTGTTTTTCTGCCTTATTTAAACAGGAATTTTTCATCCTGATTGTTTTTAAAGATCTGTCTAAAATACTGATGATAACATAACAAATCTAATGGTTTTGTCAAATTCGACCTGGGTTTTGTTTAGAGTTAATTTGTGGTATAATTTTGGCAATGTTAGATCATGGTTTCTGGAAATGATATTTTTAGATTTATAGTGCGTTAAATAGATTGATTATTATTTAAGCATATTTTATTATTTAGATATGAAAAATTTGATAAAAATCCCAATTACAAAACAAAAGTACAGACTTCTGTCCGATAACAATTCAAAGGCCGATGTTGTAAGCGGTATGATATAATTTTGTGTTTAAACGCACCAACTAGGGTGCGTTTTTTGTTAGGGGATATGATAGGGGTAAACATTTATGACTTATTTTACTGAATTGTGGCAATATGCAAATAACGTCAGCGCAATTTATAATCTCAGCGCGACATATTTTATTATCATTTATCTTGCTTCTATTCCTCCATTTTATCTGGGATATTTTTTGATGGTAATTTGACATCGTTGTTACATTTTCATATTATTACAATATGAGTAAAATATCTATTATAGATAAAATTAAAAAAGTTGAAATTGATAAAGAACCAATGATTTTATTGCCTTTAAATTTATGGCAGAAATTTGAAGACTATTTAGAAGATCAAGAAGCTCTTTCCTCAAAGAGGTTTATTCGACGTATTGAAAAATCTCGCGAAGATATAAGTCTGAAGAAACTTATATATCCTTTTAATTAATTTTTATGAGAATTGCTTTTATTTCGTCGGCTTGGCGTAGTTGGAAAAAACTCCCGATAAACATTCAAAATCATCTTAAGGAAAAATTATTATTATACTGTCAAAATCCTTTAAATTACGCAATTAAATTAAGCGATTCTAAAATTGGTAATTATAGATTTCGTATTGGCGATTATAGAGTTGTTTTTGATATCAAAAAAGACGAAATAATTGTTATATCCGTCGGCCATCGTAAAGATATATATAAATGACAATGTTTCAAGTGGGTCTTTTTAAACTTTTGCCCAAAAAACTGGAAGAATACAAAGAAGAAATTGAAAACAATCAATCCTTGTCAGCTCAAGCCATTCAAACCAATTCTATCCAGATAAATGAAGACTTTGGAAAATTCTTTTCCGTTGTGCCGGAAATGCTTTTTAAAGGCATCCAGAATTTGATGGGTTTTAGGAACGCTTTGGTTATTAAACATAGTCAAAACGAAGAGAATTTAGTAAACTAAATTTATCACAATGAATCCTTTTTTAAAATCATTCATAGAAAAAAAATTCAAACAACCTGGAGCTGCGTTTGATCTTGGGGCCGGAGATTATAACGACGTAAAAGCATTAGAATCTTTGGGCTGGCGAGCAAAGGGAGTTGATATTAAGGATGGCATTGATTTAAATAATATCTACATTGACCGAGAAAAACCATTTGATCTTATTTATTCAAATTATGTTCTTCATAAAATTCAAAACCAATCTAATTTTATAAAAACAATTAGCGAGAATTTAAAAGATAACGGATTTTTTTTTATCCTTACTATTATTGATAATATTTCCGAAGAGGAGCAGTTAAGAAATATATCAGAACCGCTTCGCCAAAATAATTTAAGCTTAACAAGCCATAAAACGAGCAGAATTTTCGATGACGCTCCAGGGCATAAACATTGGCACACTATTCTAGAATTAATCGGCCAAAAATCATTGAAGCGATAAAAAAAGTAAAAAGCCCAGGCATCATCAATGACCTAGGCTTTTAATTATACAATTTCTAACCAGCAATCAGGATCCTCGGCAAGATAATGATTATTACGAATCATTGCGCGCGCTCGACATCCTCCGCATTGATATTTCTTACTACAACTACCGCATTTACCAGTTAATTTCATATCAAGCATGTTTTTAACAATTTCACTTTCTTGATATTTTTTAGCAATTTCCTCAATTGAAATATCAAATACATTCATTATCGGCAGATTCATTAATGCGCATGGCGTCATATCGCCATTAACGCTCACATTAAATGTAACGGCAGCCGCAGAACAGCCATCAAAAATAATCTCATTGTCATTCCCTATATCACTAGAATTCCTTATCAAGCATCTTAAAGGATCATTTGTTTCAATTCTAAAAGATTTTGGGTATTTTTTTCTGAATTCATAAATTTTATTAAGAAAAGAATACTTTTGTTCTTTGGTCATCCATAAATCCGGCTTATTAATTGCCTTACCAGCCGGATGTATGCCTGAGAAACTAACTCGTTGGCAACCTAAGTTATATGCAAAATCAATCATTTTTTCCATTTCAGAAATTTGTTCTGGACGCAAAGTCATTCTGATAGATGCAATTAAATTTGGCTCTGCTTTTTTTACCATCATTCTAATTGCTGCTATCGCTTTATTATAAGCACCAATATGATTTCTAAAATTATCATGTTCCATATCATCAAGACTATCTAAGCTGATTGATAACATAAAACGCTGAAATTTTAACTGTTGGATAAAATCAAGATGATTAGGAGTTAAGAGAGAGCCATTAGTTGTAAGTGTTATAAATTTGCCACCATTATTTTTTATTGATTTAAGCACTTCATAAAATTGAGAATGCAATAGTGGCTCACCGCCTGAAACTATTATCTCTTTATAATTTGCGCTGAATTGCCGTGCAAATTGAATAATTTTAACAATTTGCCCAAGCGGCATATCTTTGCGTAATTCATTTATTGCTCGACAATGTTGACATCGCATATTACAACGACCAGTGATCTCTATTTGAATCTGACCGAACTCTATTTCATATATTGCCCGCTCCGTTTCTACTTTTAATGTCTTTATTTTCTGATTGCATTCGCATTCCATTATTATCACCCCCTTTTTTTTATGAAATGAATTAGTGGTGATTGTTAATAAAAATACAATCACCACTAATAAAAAACACTAATTGCATATAGAACAACTATTTTCGCCGATGTAAACTTTCTTAGTCGGCTTTGTATCTGAGGTATTTGATTCTTTTTTAATGTCTTCTTCAATTTGTTCAGATGATTCCTTTTGAATTTTTGATTCCATTTTCACCACCTCCTTTCCTGTCTGATTATTCAGTTAATATCTGATAATATCTGTTTTTCAACCTTATTTTCACAGGAATTTTTTATCCTGATTGTTTTTAAAGACCTATCTAAAATACTGCTTTTAACATAACAAATCTAATGGATTTGTCAAACTCGGCTGGGGTTTTGCTTAGAGTTAATTTGTGGTATAATTTTGGCAATGCCGAAGCAGTTTAAGATAAAAGCTGGAGATAAGGCGTATAATATTCAATATGAAAAATATGATAATATTTCAGCGTTGGATAAAAATAAAAAAGAAACATTAGAAAAAGAAGTAAATTCAATATTAGTTGATGCGTGGGGAATATTTCCTGATGATTTTATTAAAAAGCATATTTTACATGAAAATCGCATTATTGTAGCTAAGCACAAAGATGAATATATTGGTTTTTGCGCAATGAGTTAATTTGTAGCATAATTAAAATATGATTAAAGATTATTTTAAAAATTTATTATTAGGCTTCGCAGAGAAAAATCTAAGTTCTAAGATAGTTAATCTTTTTAAGAAAAATTATGAATGATATTCAATAGAAAATATGCCCATTTTAGATCAAAAAGAATATTATCAAAAAATTAAAAATTTTAATATTGAACATTATACAGGTGAAATACCTTATTATACTCATGCTCCTATTAGGAAAGTTGAACAAGCTATTTTATTAGAATTGAAACAAGGGTCTGATTTATTGGACTTGGGGTGTGGCTCTGGCCGATTTTCTATCGGTGCAGCTCAGGCGGGTTTTAATGTTATTGGAGTTGATATAACGCCTGAGGCGATTAATGCCGCCATACAAAAAGCAGAGAAATTAGGAGTTAAAAACGTCCGTTTTCTTATCGGAGATATGACAAATTTATCTTTTCAAGATAAGACATTTGATTATGTTTTCTGTCCTCGTTTTTCTATTAATGCCGTTGCTACTTTTATACAGAGAAAAAAAGCAATTGAAGAAATGTTAAGGGTTGTAAAAGATGGTGGCACTATATTTATCGAAAGCTTTAATAAATTGTATTTAGGAAATGGCTTTATGTTTATGTTTAAAAATATTACACGAGATATTGGTATATATTTTATAATATTATATTTCTGGTTTAAAAATAAAAAATATGACGGTTTACTTCCGGGCGACATAGTTTATAAAGCAAATAAGGTAGAAACTGCTTCAAGGGGATATGCCCATCTTCCGACTGTTTTTGAATTATTAAGATTGATGCCAAGGGGTATTAAATTTAAGTTTTATTCAATACCGCAAATTAATGAGAAAAAGAGAATAGATTTTTTAAAATTTTTTAGATATTCAATTTTGATATTTATTAAAAAATAAATAATTGGTGGTTAACAGGTAATAAATTTACACAGAAAAAATTGACAAAATCAATAATATTTATTATTATCTTAAATAGATAACATTGAAATAATTTAACAAAATAAGGGAGGTGATAGAAATGTCTATTCAGCAAACTCTTGTAATTGTGAAGCCTGATGGGTTGATAAAAGGTTTAGTCGGACAAATTCTTTATGATATTCAATCTAATGGATTAACTGTGGTTGATTGCGCGTATGCATATTTAAACCACAATTTAGTTGAAGAATTATATTCTAAAGAGAAGAAAGAGATCTATTTTGGGGAGGTTGTTGATTGGGTTAGTTCTGCTTGCGTACTTTTACTTAAAGTTCAAGGAGAGGATGCTGTAAGAAAAATTAAGTGGCATATTATCGGACGTTATCCTGACGGGATCCGTGGCCAATATGCTGATAATTGGATTAAGAATGTTGCTCATGCTCCTGATTCAGAAACATCGGCGGATCGAGAACTTGATCTTCTAAATGCAGTTTTTAAGAAAAGAAGAGATATGGATAATACTCTATTTAATGGAAAGAAGGTTTTTGCTCTTACTGGCATGAGTGAATGTGGCAAAAGTACGGTTGGCAAATATTTTGATTCGCAAGGAGTGCCGAGATTGAAAATTGTAAAGCTTTTTGAACGGATTCGAGATAAGCAATCTCCTGGAGAAGAATTATATCAGTTTATAAAGAAAGAAGAGCAAAGGAATCCTTATGCTTTATGGGATGTTTTCATCGAAGAATTAATAGCTGAAATGAATATTAGGAGGGTAAACAGGGTTTCAATTGAAAGCTTGTACGGAGGTGGGCTCGGTCCATATCTTAAAAAAAGAATGAGGGGCCATTTTTGCATTGTTTATATTGATATACCCCTTGAGATAAGGATTAAAAGACAAATGCAAAGAGAAAGACTTGCAACCTTGGAAGAGGCAGAAAAAATCCTTCTACCGCGAGATAAGATTAAAGAGGAATCTGGTATTCCTGTTCTAAAAGAAATTGCCGAAGAGGTTATTGATAATTCAGGCACTCTGGATGTCTTGTATCGATTAATAGATAAAATGCTTCAAAGACACTCGGTGTAGTTTTATATTTAATGATTGCGCCCACTAGCTCTTTTTTGCTAGTGGGCCTTTTTAAATTTAATTAATGTTTAAAAATTAGAAATTAAAAGTATAATATAAAGGATGGAATTTTCTAAATTAGATCAAATAGAATTTGTGAGAGATAGGGTAATCCATAAATCGGCCGGTGGTTTTGTGTTTCATGAATCACCTTATGACCATATTTTATATGTTGCTTTATTACAAAAACAAGACAGAAAATTTTTTATTCCTAAGGGTCATTTATTAAAAAATGAAAAACCGGAGAATGCAGCTATTCGAGAAGTGAAAGAAGAATTATTACTTAAAGATAATCCAAAAATTATAGCGAAACTTGGCGTAGATAATTATATATTTAATTTGCCGAATGACAATAGATTGCATTATAAAGATGTTCATCTTTATGTTTTTCTTCTTGAGCAAAAGTCTCTTATTGAGCCGTTAAAGGATGAGGATTTTATTAATGCCGAGTGGTTAAGATTTAACGACGCATTAGAAAAAATATCATTTGATAAAAATAACCTATTAAAAGCAAGACAATATTTTTATTTCAATAAATCAGTCCGTCTATTTGATAATTTAAATGATATTAAATCTATTTCAGTGGGCATTCCATCATATAATGGTTCAAAAACTATCTATAAAACATTACAATCAGTGGTTAAGTCTTTAAATTTATTGTCAGAATCTATTTTAAAAGAAATAATTATTTGTTTTGATCATTGCACTGATAATACTTATAATATTGTCAAAGATTTTATCTCGAAAGAGGATTTAAAAAATATTAAGATAAAACTAATTTATAATGATGGAGTTAAAGGTAAATCGACGGCGCTGAACAAAATTTTTAGCAATAGTTTATCAGATTTTCTTTGTTTTGTTGATGATGATGTTATTTTAGATGATAAATGCATTCTAAATCTTATTAACGCTTTTATTTTAGAAAAAGATTTGCGTTGTAACTACGCAAAATGGAGAAGAAAATCGTTAATTAGCAATAATCCTTGGAAAAAATTTTGGCATTGGATATTCGGCGTTAAATTTGATATTCAACCATATGATAAACCAAGTGAAATAATGCGAGCTAGTTGTATGATGCTTCAAAGAGAAAATTTTGTTTATATGTCGGATGATATTAAAAATGACGACCAATTTTTGCAGTATATTTATTGGCCGAATACGCGAGAAATACAGAATGCTATCATTTTTTTTAACTCTGTGAGTAGCGTTTCTGATTATTATAAAAGATTTATTCGCATTATGTCCGGTTCAAGGCAGTTAAAAAGAGAATTCACGAAAGAAAGAATTGATAATTGCAATAAAGATTTATATAGAAAAATAGATTATAAAAAAATATTACAACTTCCATTACGCCAGCAATTGCCATTTTTATTTTATCGATTTATTAGATTTTTTATAAATTTGATTGTTGTGATAAAATTGAGTTTTAATAATCATTATGAATGGTTTAGAATTAAACAAAATTAAGCAATTTACCATTGATACATTAAAGAATGTTTTGAGAGATAATCTTTTTGCTGTTATTTCTGTAGGCAGTATGGCATGGGGGAATTATAAAGAGTTATGGAGCGATATAGATATTTTAATAGTGGTTGAAAAATTAGATTTAGAAGCAAAGCGTAAGATTGCCATTGTTTCAAATGTTTTAGAGAAAAGATATAAAAAACATTTTGGTATTAATATAATAAGTAAACAAGAGTTTAATAATCCGGTTTTGCCAGCTATTTCTTTGGAAGGAAAAACATTACAGGCCATATTAGAGCTTAAAATGTTTCCAGATAGAATGATTTTTTGTAAAGAAAAAATTACGGATAGAATTTATTCGCCGACAAAAATGGATATTAAGAAATATAGTATTTCTAATATCGCCATGTTTCTATTGCGAAATAGGCGAATTTTATCCGGCAAAAAAGTAAAAGCATTTAAAGATCATAAAAATATTATTGCGAAGGAAATGCGGGCAAGTTTTATTATAACTAAATTAGCAATACAATATTTTATTTTTTATACTTGTTCAAATAATGAAGAAGTTATACGGAAAGCTGAAAAATTATTCCCAGATTTTGATTTTCAAACGCTTAGAATTAATTTAAAAATAATAGATAGATGGAATAAAACAAAAGGGAGATCACAATTAAATTCACTTTTAAAATTAAACGATTCATTCATAGAAAATTTTAGCCACTATGTTTTTAAAAAAGCCCAAAGATAGCCGTTATATTGATGTAAAATTACCTGATCAGAAACAAGAAATTATTATAGGATCAGATTTGAAAGAGTGGATATTAAAAGAGGTTTCTTCAAGAGAATATTTTAATATTATTATTTTTATTGATAAGAATTTTGCTAGTATTCATAGAGATTGGCTTTTGCGAATCAAAAATGTTTTATCGCCAAATGATATAATCTTTATTGAGGCGAGTGAAAAAAGTAAAAGCTTAGAATTTTTGAATTCTGTCCTTGAAAGATGCTTTAAATTTGGTGTTAATCGTAGAAGTTGTATCATTGCGATTGGCGGCGGAATTGTCGGTGATATTGTCGGATTTTTTGCATCAGTTTATATGAGAGGAATCGATTTTATTTTCATTCCAACTACATTAATGGCTCAAGCAGATACTATTATTTATAAAGTTGCCATTAGTTATAAATTATTGAAAAATTTAGTTGGAAGCTTTTATTCTCCAGTCTTAACTATCTGTGATATAGATTTTTTACAAACGTTGCCAAAAAGTGAAATAGCGCTTGGATTAAGTGAGGTTATAAAACATGCCCTTATTGATTCGCCGTTATTTTTAAGATATTTAAAGAAGAATTTACATCCAGAATTAACCGATTGGAAGGAGTATCCATGGAAGGAAATAATTTATAAATCATTAATTGTAAAAAGCAAATTAGTTACGAAAGATCCTTTTGACAAAAATGAATTTCATAAAGGATTAAGTTATGGACATACATTTGCAAACGCATTTGAGAGTTTATCAAAGTGTCAATACCCCCAAACTTAAGACACTTTTTCTACGAGTTTCTGGTAAGTTTG